>DZBA01000152.1 GCA_022729775.1 Anaerolinea thermophila
GTCGTATTCGGTTCTTTTTAAGGTTCAATGCCATATTTTGGCGAAACTAAAATACTTATCAAATAAATGAAAGACTGACGCGCGCGCAAGTCTGCGAAGGCGGAAGTCTGGATGGCGTCACGCTTGAAAAAAGCGGCTTGCGCGAAGCGCATCACCTGAACATCATCGCAATTCAGCGCGGGAAATCCACGCTGCCTATCGAAGCCAAAACCATACTCAAAAGCGGCGACATCTTACTCGTTATGGCGCGCGCTGAAGATGCCGCGTTGGAATCCATCCAAGATATGTTAAGCATCCTTCCCGCCGGCGAATGGCAGCAGGAATATCTTTCCACACCGGATATGAAATTAATCGAAGCAGCCATCGCGCCACGCTCCCACCTTGCCGGTCAGACTCTGCGAGATATTCACTTCAAGCAAAAGTTCGATTCAAAAGTCCTTGCTATCTGGCGTCGCGGACGCTCCATCCGCACGCGGTTGGCAGATTTGACGCTCGAATTTGGAGATGGCTTGCTGCTTCAAGGAGCCAAAAAAAGTTTGAATCTATTGCAAACAGAACCGGGTTTAATTCTGCTTGCTGAATCAGCGACGATTACACGCATGACGGTCCGCGGCTGGCTCACCTTGACAATTATGGTTTTGACTTTGAGTCTGGCTGTCATTTTTCCAGACCACATTGCAGAGATTATGCTAAGCGGCGCGATTGTCATGGTGTTAGCTCAGGCAATGAGCATGGATCAAGCCTACCGCGCAATTGACTGGCGAAGCCTGTTTCTCGTTGCAGGTATGCTGCCCGTCGGCGTCGCGTTGAATAAAACAGGCGCCTCTGCCCTATTTGCGAAATTAATCCTCGCCCATCTGGGTAGTGTTGGCAACATGGCGCTGCTTGCCGGGTTTATCTTTCTAACTGTCTCGCTGACGCAAATCATCAATGGCGCAGCGGCGGTGACGGTCATTGCGCCGGTTGCCATTGCAACCGCGCAACAGGTCGGCATGAATCCGCGCAGCGTGGCAATGGCAGTCGCGCTTGCGGCTTCGATGGCATTTATATCCCCGCTGGGACATTCCGTTAATGTGATGGTCATGGGCGCCGGCGGGTACACGTTCAAAGATTACGCGCGCGTTGGCATCCCGCTGACGATTCTGCTTGTTCTAATTTTGCTGATCATACTTCCAATTCTCATGCCTCTAAATTAATGGTTTGCAAAAAATGACTTACGCAATTGACAGTTGATTCAAGTCAAAAACACATATAATATTGTTAATGCGTTGCGCGCGCGGAGCGCCATTGCGTAGAAAATAGATATTGAAATAAATCGAGGCACGATGACGACAAGCGTCCGCCAAAAAAAAATTCCTTCAAAAATTCCGCTTAAATTTGTGCTTGTCATTCCCTTTGTGACAATCATCATTCTTGCTGTCAGTTGGATTGGGTATATTGGATTTAGCAATGGGATTAATTCTGCCAATAATGCCGCATCACGAACGCGAAAGGAAATATCAGAACGGATAGAAGATCACCTGCGCGTATTTCTAAAAGTCCCGCATCAGGTCAACGAATTCAACATCGCCGCCATTCAAAATGGATGGGTGGATGTAAAAGATGAAAAGCGATTACAGGCATTTTTTTTGGAGCAGGTAAAAAGCCAAAATACCATCACCAGTATCTATTTTGGAAATGCTGACGGCGGAATTATCGGCAGCGGGCGCGAAGGCCCCGGCGGGTCATATTATGTATACGCCACAGAGGATTTGAAGCGAGGCGCGTTCAAAAAATACGCACTCACTGAATCCGATGAAATTGGCGAACTCACTGCAAACATCCTTGACTTCGACGCGCGCACTCGTCCGTGGTATACCGGCGCAAAAGAAAAAGGCGCATTGCGCTGGAATGACATTTACATTATCTTTACCGGGGAAGGCATGGCGCTATCTGCCAGCGCGCCGGTCTATGACCAACAAGAGAATTTTCTCGGCGTAGTCTCGGTGGATATTTTTCTTTCACAAGTTGAGGACTTTCTGCAATCGCTCAAGGTCAGCGAGACTGGGGAAACTTTTATCATGGAACGCTCCGGGCTGCTTGTGGCATCTTCCAGCGGCGAAAAGCAAGTCGCAAATAAAGATGGGGCGTGGACGCGAATTAACGCGCGCGAAAGCCAGTCACGCCTGACCAAATACTCAGCCGATTTTCTACATGAATACACAGGCGGAACGTATAACATCACCAAAAGTGAAACAATGGAATTCACAGCCGATGGCAGCCGCTATTTTCTGACTGTCGCGCCTGTACAAGACAAATATGGCATTGATTGGTTGACCATCGTCATCATTCCTGAAACAGACTTCACCGCTGAAATCGTCAGGGCTAACCGCTCTACGGCTGTTGTCGCGCTGATTGCGCTGCTCATCTCCATCAGCGTCAGCGTTTTTGTCTCTCAAAAAATATCCAACCGCATCGCCAGTATGAATGAATCCATCCGCGCTTTTGCGCATGGAAAAGGCGAGGGATTGGATGCAGTATCCAACAGCCGCATTCAAGAAATAGACGAATTGGCGCTGTCCTTTGTGGAGATGAAAGAACAGCTGCGCGGGACGCTGGCAGATTTGCAGGGAGAAGTAAGCGAAAGGCGCACCATAGAAACAGCGCTGCGAGAAAATGAGCGGCGTTATAAAATGGTCTCGGAATTAACTTCCGATTACATTTACAAAATCAGCATTTCAAAAGAAGGCGCGCTGTCGCTCGATTTTGTGACAGACAGTTTTCGCGCGGCAACAGGTCGGGAGGTAAATCAAGTCAGGACGCTAGAATCATGGAACGGGATTTTCCACCCCGACGACAAGAAAATAGTGATGGAGTTCATCCAAAAGTTACTGGTCACTCACCAGCCCGGCGCAATCGAATGTCGGTCATACACTATAAACGGAGTCATGCGGTGGATCGAAATCAGCGCGCGCCCCGAGTGGGACGAGCAAGAGAACAGGGTCACATCCATCATCGGCGCGGTAAAAGACATCACAGAGCGCAGGCTGGCAAGCGAAAAAATTCGCGCTTCAGAAGAGCAATTGAAAGCGGTCATCGAAGGCAGTCAACTTGGGTTTTCAGATTGGGACATCAAGACAGGCAACATTCACCGCAACGAACGCTGGGCAAGTATGCTTGGGTACACGATTGAAGAAATCGAATCCAATTACATGCAATGGGAAGAATTGCTACACCCCAATGACCGTGAGCGCGTAAAACAGACGTTGAAAGATCACATCGAAAAAAAGACACCCATTCACCGTGACGAATATCGCTTGCGCGCCAAAGACGGCACGTACCGCTGGATATTGGATCAAGGCACAGTCGTCGAGTACGATGAAGCGGGGCGCCCTGCGCGCATGACAGCCACCCACACCGACATCACCGACCGAAAAAAAGCCGAACACGCGCTGAAAGAAAGCGAGGAACGTTACCGCACTGTATCTTCCAACGCGCCTATCGTTTCTTTTGTGCTGGACGAAAAAGCAGTATTTACTTTTTCAGAAGGCAAGGGATTGGAAAAACTTGGGTTAAAACCGGGGCAAGTAGTGGGATTGTCTGCCTATGATGTTTATCGAGATTACCCGCGCGTTACAGAAGCCATCAAAGCAGCCGTGACGGGCAAAAATATTCGGAATGAAGTGGAAGTGCAGGGCATTGTATTCGATGTCACCTACACCCCAATTTTCGATGAGCAAAACAAGGTCATAAAAATTATTGGCGTCGCCAACGACATTACAGAGCGAAAGCAAGCAAACGATGCCATTCAAAAACAATTGAAAGAATTAACTGTCCTTCATGCCGCCGCGCTGGCAGAAACCACCGCCAGAAATATGGACGAGCTCATTCAACGGGTGACGGATATTATTGGCGAAACGCTTTACCCGGATAATTGCGGCGTTCATATCCTCACCCCAAGCGGAGATAAATTAATACCGCATGAATCCTATCGCGGCGTAGACGCCTCGCTTTTCACGGATGGAATTCCGCTGGAACAAGGCATTGTTGGAAAAGTAGCCACAACAGGAATTTCGATTTGTCTGGGAGACGTGTTGCAAGACCCCGCATACGTGAGTGTCTCAAATGGGATTCATTCCGAATTATGCGTCCCCATCATAAGCGAGTCAAGAGTCATCGGCGTAATCAATGTGGAAAGCAAATCACCTAACGCCTTCACAGAAAATGACGAGCGCCTGCTCAACACCATCGCGGGCGGCGTTGCAACATCCATTAAGAAGATTCAACTTTTTGAAAGCGAACAAAGTCGCCGCAAAAAAGCCGAAGTTCTGATGAACGCCACCACCGCGCTTGCCAACATGCTTGATATTGATTCGCTTTACAACGCCATTTTTGAATGGTTGCACAAAATCACGCCTTACGATAGCGCCAGCATTTTCGAACAGAAAAAAGATGGGATTCGCCTGACTGCCGGAAAAGGGCTTCCAAACATCGAAAACATATTGGGCGCTATGTTTTCATCGGACAACGAACTGTATCAAACCATTTGCGAAACAGGCAAACCGTTGATTGTCGAAGATTGCCAAAAAGACGCGCGCTTCAAAAAATGGGCAGGTGTAAACTACGTGCGCGGCTGGATGGGCGTCCCCCTCATTTCACGCGGACAGGTCATCGGGCAAATCAATATAGACAGCAGAACCCCAAACGCGTATACAGAAAGCGACGCGATTGCTGTGCAAACGCTGGCGCACCAAGCCGCCACATCCATCGAAAATGTGCGCCTGCTGACAGAAACCCTGCAACGCTTAAGCGAATTGGAAATCATCAGCCGCGTTTCTTCTTCACTGCGCGCCGCGCACAGCACAGAAGAAATGTTCCCCATCCTGCTCGATGAAATTCAAACCAATATGGATACAGACTCGGTCGCAATCTGGCTGCACAATCATCAGGCAAACTTACTAGAGCCAAAAGCCGCCAGCGGAAGATTTAGCAACTTATCCCAATTTATCTTCAAGCCAAATGAAGGAATTATCGGAAAAGTATACGCCAGTGAAATGATGTCCACCAGCGATGACTTCAATAATGAACCGGGCATCGCCGCTGAAAGTGAAAACTTCTTCGGCAAGGGTTATGGCGGCATCACCGTCCCCATCCGCACAACCGCCGGAACAATTGGCGTTTTAAGCGTCGCTACGCATTTTTCCAGCAACCTTAAATATCATCAAATTCGCCTGATTACCACATTGGCTGAAATCGCCGGCAATGCAATTTATCGCTCGAACCTTTACGAACGCAGTAAAGAACAAATCAGCCAGCTGACCACCCTGCGCGAACTGGATATTGCCATCGCGTCCAGCCTTGACCTGCGGATTACATTAAACATTCTCACAGAAAACCTGCTCTCACAAATGAAAGCGGATTCGGCAGCCGCGCTCGTCTTCAACTCCAACAGTCAGATGTTGGAATATTACGCCATATCAGGATTCAAAAGCCAGAACACCTTGCGCGACTCTATCGGCATGGATGATGAATTAATTGGCAAAGCCCTTTTAACACGCGAACCTCAATATATCAATGATATTAGGCGCGAAAACACTCCCCGCTTGAGAAAAATGATCGCGGCTGAAAACATCACAAGTTATTACGCCGTTGCCCTGTTCAGCAAAGGCGCGGCGCGGGGCGTGCTTGAAATATATTTCCGCAAGCCATTCTCGCCCACAACAGAATGGGAGAACTTCATACAAGCGCTCGCTGGTCAAGCCACCATCGCCATAGACAATGCGCAGCTCTTTGAAAACCTTCAACGCACCAATCAGGAACTTTCCCTCGCCTATGACACTACATTGGAAGGATGGGGAAAAGCGCTCGAGCTCCGCGATAAAGAAACGCAAGGACACACACACCGCGTCGCAGACTTGACGATAAAAATCGCGCGGCAAATGGGCATTGCAGAATCCGAATTGCTGAATGTCCGCCGTGGCGCGCTCCTGCACGACATTGGAAAAATGGGCGTCCCTGACCGCATCTTGCGCAAAAAGGGACCGCTCACAAAAGCCGAATTTGCCGAAATGCGCAAACATCCGCAATATGCCCGCGACCTGCTATATCACATCAACTACCTGCGCCCCGTCATTGATATCCCATATTGTCATCACGAATGGTGGGATGGCAGCGGCTATCCGCGCGGATTAAAAGGCGAGGAAATCCCGCTTGCCGCGCGCGTCTTTTCCATCGTGGATGTGTGGGACGCGCTGCTATCAGACCGACCTTACCGCCGCGCATGGAACGATAAAAAGACATTGAAATACATCAAGAGTCTTTCGGGAAAACAATTCGACCCGCGCGTGGTGGATGAATTCTATAGAATGATCAAAGGGGAAGATATCGAAAACAGAGAAAGCGCGAAAAATACAAAAACGCGATGAGGGTTTCATCGCGTTTTTGTGTATCTACTTAATCCGTAAAAACTTGCGCTTGCCGACCTGCAACACACCGGGATGTGGAAAAGGCGCGTCGTGGGCAATCACTTCACCGTCTAAACGCACGCCCTTCTGGTCAAGCAGGGAACGCGCTTTGCTTTTGCTCTCAGCCATCTTCGCGTCCACAATCACATCCACCACTGTTTGACCGGGCTTCAAATCGTACTCCGGCATCTCATCGGGAATTTCTTTTTGCTGGAACATCTTGACGAAATTTTCCTGCGCGGATTTTGCATCCTCTTCACCATAGAAGATGCTTACAATTTCATGCGCCATTTTCATCTTTGCGTCGCGCGGATGAAGCGCGCCCGAAACGACATCGCGCTCGATCTGTTCGATTTCATGCGGAGTCCAGCGCGTGGCAAGGCGCATGTACGCGCTCATCGCCGCATCCGGGACGGACATCAACTTGCCAAACATATCGTTCGCGCCGGTGTTGATTGGCACAATATTGCCAGTAGATTTGGACATGCGCTGCACGCCGTCGGTGCCGGGCAAAATTGCGGTAATAACGCCCACCAGCGGTTTTTGTCCCAGGGCTTCTTGCAGTTTGCGTCCCGCAACGATGATATTGAATAATTGATCCGAGCCGCCAACCTGCACATCCGTTTCCATCGCCACTGCGTCATATCCCTGCATCAAAGCGTAGAAGGTCTCATGCAAATAAATCGGCTCGCCTTTTTCGAGACGGTTGGCAAAATTATCGCGCTGCAAAAATTGCTGCACGGTAAAATTTTGTCCGAGGCGAATCAAATCCACCAGTGAAAGTTTGGACAGCCATTCGCCGTTATAACGAATTTTTGTCTTCTCTTTATCCAGCACGCGGAAGGCTTGTTCGGCATAGGTCAGCGCGTTTTCGTTGACCTTTTCTTCAGTCAGCACCGGGCGCGCTTTGTTTTTATCCGAAGGGTCGCCGACCAGCGCGGTATAGCTGCCAATCAAAAAAGTGACTTCGTGTCCCAAGTCTTGAAACTGTCGCAACTTGCGCATGGTGATCGTATGCCCGAGATGCAGGTCAGTGGAGGTGGGATCATAACCGCAATACACGCGCAGCGGACGATTCTCTTTTTGGGCAATCATCAGCCGCTCGCGCAGGTCGGAGGTCATGGCTTTTTTCAAATCTTCATCGCCATACTCTGTGCCTTGCATCAATAATTCAACTTGTTCTTCAATGTTCATATCATCTCCTTGAAACAGACCTGGTCTCATCTTAATACTGACAAATTCAACATTTATCACAGAAGCCTATCGGGTCTTGATTTTGACAAATAAAAAC
>DZBA01000153.1:0-971 GCA_022729775.1 Anaerolinea thermophila
TTAAGTAATTCGCTTTAAGTAGTTTAATTGGATATTTGTTTTATTCTCCACCAAGCCCACAAAGTTGGTGGATTTTTGCGCACTATATGTGACGGTATTTTTATGGTATAAATTGTAAAGGTATTGTAAAGTCTAGATTCCAAAAGGTTCTGCTCGCAAGGAGTTTTCAAGATGAAGTTTTATTTTTCAAAGATTTTATATTTTGTTTTTGGCGCAATGATTTTGTTGTCCGCTTGTTCTCCAAGCGGCGCGGCAGAATCGATTGTCCCATCAACAACTGAATCCTTGCTGAGCGGTGAGCCAACTTCCACTCCGTCCGCGACTTTGTCTGTCACCCAGACGCCGACTGCCATTCCCCCGACGCGTACGCCCGCGCCAACCCTTGCCGTTGTGAACCCGCAAATTGGGACTATCTCCACCGGCGCGGACGGCATGACCCTGCTCTTCGTCCCGGAAGGCGAGTTCACCATGGGCGCAGCCGCAAAGGACGCGCTCGCGGAATGTCAGAGGCTGCGCTCTGATTGCAGGCTCGAATGGTTTACCAACGCCGAGCCGGCGCATACGGTGAATTTATCGGCATTTTGGATTGATGAAACAGAAGTGACAAACAAACAATACGCGGCTTGTGTGAATGCGGGGAAATGCTCGCTTCCCTTCCAAATCAATTCTTATACGCACGAAAGTTACTTTGGCAATTCAAGATTCGATGATTACCCGGTCATCTACGTCGCATGGCAAAATGCTTATGACTATTGCGAATGGGCAGGGCGCCGCCTGCCAACCGAAGCAGAATGGGAAAAAGCCGCGCGCGGAACTGATGGTCGCATGTATACCTGGGGCAATGACAAGCCCACCAGCGAACTGTTGAACTTTGCCTTGAAGATGGGCGACACCACCCCAGTGAAGAAATTCCCGCGCGGAATCAGTCCCTATGGCGCGTATGATATGGCTGGCAACGTCTGGGAGTGGGT
>DZBA01000153.1:981-7733 GCA_022729775.1 Anaerolinea thermophila
ACCGCACTTCGCCTGCCTCCAACCCGATGGGACCCGCCGCCGGCGTTGACCGCGTCTCGCGCAGCAGCGCGTGGATTTTCTACGACTTTGATGTGCGCGTGACAGACCGTTATGGCAATTATCCCAAAACCACAAATAACGTCATGGGTTTCAGGTGCGCGCGGGATAGATAGAATTTCACCCTCAGACTTTTTATAAACTAAATTGGTATCATCTCAAAAAATAGGGGTAACGTCCCGAAGGTTTGAATGGCTCAACCGATTTTTCGAGGAAACCTTCGGGACGGTGTGTCTTCAACCTCGAAATATTGAGAAGATACCTAAATTGTGAATAACAAAACTGGCGCAGACTTAAGTCTGCGCCAGCGTTTTTGTGGTCGTTTAGGGATTCGAACCCAAGACCTCATCGATGTGAACGATGCGCTCTAACCAGCTGAGCTAAACGACCAACAAGCGAATTGAATTATATTATAGCCTTTGAACTTTGGCAAGTATTTAAGGAGGGGGCAAATAATCCCAGGGGTTCACTTTAACGCCTGCCATTAATTCAAAATGTAAATGCGGACCAGAGGAACGCCCTGTTGATCCCACCGCGCCGATGGTTTCTCCCTGTCCAACGCTTTGTCCGCAGCCGCGATTGATTGCGCTCAAATGGGCATATAGAGATTGGAAGCCGTTGCCATGGTCTACCATAATCATGTTGCCGTAGCCGTAATTATTCCAGCCGGAATATACGATGACGCCGGCGTCTGTCGCGTACACGCCTTCGCCTTCCGCGCCCGCGAGGTCAATGCCGCGATGATTTGTTTTTTCAGAATAGTCGAAACCGGAGAGGTAATGCTTGTTGGTTGGATACACATAAGAACCATAACCGATTGCGCCGCCGCTAACAGGGTCACATGCGCCATCGCCAAGCACACGGGCAGAAGCAGGATTCTCACGCGTCACGCCTAACGGCGCGCCCCACGATGAGAATTCTTTTTTACCGCCGGGGATCACCAGCCACGTGCCGGGTTTGATGTTTGCATTTTCATAATCGCCGACGGCATTTGGGTCGAGGCGATTGCCCGGGAATTCGATAATATCCGCAGCGGTGACGTTATAAAATTTTGCCCATTCGCCAAAGGGGATTCCGCCCAGCCATTCCCAATACACGCCGTTGACAGGGAGTATTGCCAGGTCTTGTCCGGGCTTGAGCGAGTGGGGGTCATCCAGTAATAAATTGAAATTACCCCATAGGATTGTTTGTGGTTCTAGCCCAAATTTTTCCGCAATGCCAAAGACAGTGTCGCCATCTTGAACGATGTATCTTACGATTTCCTGCCGCGGGCGTGAGGGGATGTTTGTATGGAGGCGCGCGGAACGAGCGATGCCAGATGTGAGTTCATCATTCAGCGCGGGCATTGGGTTCGCGTTGATATTTGGATTGATAGCCGCTTCCGGGCTTTGTCCGCTGTTTGTTGAAAAGCGGTCAGGTGATTGATGATAAAACGCTTGAATCAGAAGCACAACGATGACAAGCGTAATCAGGGATAGCAGGTTTGTGCCGGCGCGCAAAAGTGATTCACCCAAGCCCATTTGCACAAGGCTTCTCAGCCAGTGCAGAAATGTATTCCGCTGTTTGGGTCGCGGCGCGCGAGGCGGCTGTTCCGGCGTAACTATATCGGGTTCAATAGGCGCGGGAGCGTCTTCATTAAAATCGTTTTGCATAAAAATATCATAACATATTAATTTGCGGACTGCCTGACCTTGGGGCGGAAAATTTGGATGCTGCCAATGATAAACAGCGAAATTAAACCGCAGATGATTGCCATGTAAGGTAACCCAAATTTTTCGGTCATCCATCCGCCAAGCAAACTGCCAAACGGGGCAATGCCTTGCAGCGCCCATAAGTAAATGCTAAACACGCGCCCGCGCAAATCGTTTGGGACTTGTAGCTGTAGCAGCGTATTCATGGTGGCGAGCTGCGTAACCGAGCCCCATCCCATGAGTGAAATGATAATCATGGTCAACGGCAGGGAACGCGAGAAGGGAATAGCAAGCATTCCAAGAATAAACGCGGATTCTCCAAGCAGCAGCCTCATTCCGCGCTGCCGGGCGGTGTTGCTCATTGCGATTGAAAACGCGGCGATTAATGCGCCGAATCCTTGCGCGACGTAAAGCAGGCTGTTGCGCGTATCCACCGCTGACTTTGTATCTGTTATTTGTCCCAGCAGGTCTTTTGAAATGACAGGAAATTGCAAGAGAATGGGAAAGGCAAAAACGCCAAGCGTTGCCACAATGACGACCAACATCCCCACAGAAGAATGGTCATAAAGATACCGCGCGCCTTCGCTGAATTCCTCCAGCATGGTGCGCGAGCGCGGCTCGATGGACGCGCGATATTGCGTATGCACAAAGAACAAGCTGATGATGATGGCGATGAAGCTAATGCCATTCATCAGGAATATCCAGCCTTCGCCATTTTGGGGGATGAAGATAAGAATCGGCGCGACCAGAGCAGGTCCCAAAACGCGGGAGAGGTTGAACGCGGTGGCTTGCAGCGCTATCGCGTTGGGGAGCGCTTCGCGCCCGGCGAGCTCGATCAACATTGCCTGACGCGCGGTAATTTCAAACGCGACTGCCATGCCAAGAATCAGAGAAATAATAATGATGTGCCATATCTCGATTTTTTCACTCAATGTGAGAAAGGCAAGCGCAAATGTATCTGCCATCATCACGATTTGCATGAAGATAACTGCTTTGCGTTTGTCTATATGTTCAACCAATACGCCGCCGGGCAACGCAAGAAAAAATGTGGGAAGCGTAGCCGCGAAGCCGATCAAACCCAGGTCAAAAGGTCGCCCGCTGATACGGTAAGCCAGCAGGGGCAGGGCTGTGCTTTGCATGGATGTCCCGATGAGCGAAAATAAATGTCCGACCCAGAAGATGGCAAAGTCGCGCGAGGCAAGCGCGGGAAAACGTTGTGAGAGTGTAGCGCGAAAGTTATTCATGATGGGTATATTGTAATACGCCCAATAAAAAAGGTTGCGTTTATGGCGCAACCTTTGTCATTTTCAAAAACAGTTTTTTCACTGTCCTACTTGTGGAAATTTCCAGCCGCCGACGGTGAATATTTCGGTTAAGAATCGGTCGCGTTCGACTTGGGTCATATAGCGCGGGCGTGAAAAGTCGGTCAGGTAGGCGGTGATTAATTCCACGCCGAGGTATTTGCCGTCGTAGAAAACGTGGCGGTCGAGAAATTCGCGCTGCGTAAATTTTGCCCCGCCCGAATTGTTCATCTGGTCAAAGAACAGGTTGCCCAACCCGTAGTGGATGAATGCGCCGTTGTAAAATTCCATAACCTGCGGAACGTGCGCCTGGCTTCCGCTGACGATGACCGCGCCTGCTTCTGCCATGCGTCGAAAGTCAATCATTTGCTGCGGGCGCGCTTCGGGCGAGTCGAATTCATGATATTGAAAAGTTGAAATGGGCAGGTAGCCTTGCGAGCGGTAATAGCGAATCTGTTCGGTCATGTAATCGAAATCGCACTCGACGGAGCCCGGTATATTTTCTCTGGCGCTGGCATATATGCTTTTGTAATTGCAGCCAATGAACATAATTTTATTGCCGTTGACTTCCATCGTCAGGGGTTTGCGCCCGTCTTCGATGTTGTAACCGCCGCCGTAATAGGGGAGGTTGTAGTCTTCATATATTTTGAGCGTTTCGTACATTGCGCCTTCGCGGTAATCGGCAAAGTGGTCGCCGGATAATTCAATTACATCCGTGCCGATGTCGGTGAGCAGCTTGATGTAACGCGGCGCGCTGCAAAATACTTCCTTTTGCTGGTTCGGGTCAGGTTTGGGACACCCGGCATAAAACGGCACTTCGTTGTTGATATGGGTGATGTCCGCTTCGCGCAGCAGGTCGCGGATTATTTCGCCGGGGTAGGTAATGCCTTTTACGTCCATCTTGGCTGCGGTTGCGCGCGCCAGCGCGGTTACGCCGGTGAGTATCACTGTTGCGAGTTTTTCACGTTCATAGTTGCGAAACGAAAGTTCAAAGCCAGTCGGCAACTGACACACATCCACGCACATCAGGCGATACTGGGCAACCAGCGGATATATGATTGGGTCAAAACTTTTTTGAATGGGAGATTGTCCATCCACCATCAACACTTTCCACTTTGGCTCAATTTGCTCGAATGGAATAATTGCCCATGACGGCATTTGATTCCATGCGGAATCCAATAATTGCCCGGCAGGGATGACTTGCACCGCGCCTTCCGCGGGTGTTCCCCATAACGCGGTAAACGTCGCCAGTGTGGCTTCTTCCATCAAGAGGGGGGTGCCGGCAAACGGACCGAACGACCTGCCCTCCCAAACGGATAATAATTCCTGCGCGGTGACGTTATCTATTAAAGTTGGGAAGGGCGCAACCAGCACATACGTCCACGTCGAGACATGATTTGCGCCCGCAAGCGGCTGCGCGATGTCTATATATAGACTTGGGGAAGATTGATCCGAAGACAAAACCTGAAAGCCCCATACCTCCAGTTTTTCGCGCAGAAGGGCTGGCACAGCGGGGCTTGCCCAGATTTGCGCCGCGTTCAACACCACCGGCGTGGGAACAGCTGTCGGCGGAAGCGGGGTAATGGTCGGCGCAATGGTGGGAATTTGAATTGCCAACGTTGCCGTTGCTGTGGCGGGCAGGGTCGGCGTCGAGAGTGAAATCGTCGGCGGTGACGGAGGCGCGCCCCATAATGAAGGCTGGCACGCGACTAATGAAAGAATGTTGATGAAGATGATGCCAAGATACTTAATTTTACGCACGGGCTTTTTCCTTGCCATCCTGCGCGGAACAAACTTTTCCGCGCGATGGAGAGTCGCAAATAAAAATTCCGCGACATATTGAAAAGTTTCCTTATAAGTTTCTGACAGCAATTGTTTTTGTTCGCTGAAAAAAACCTTAAGGTCTTTTTTGCTGGGGATATTTGCGTAAGCAGTAAAAATGCGAGACATCTTCATGCCTCGCATTATAGGGACTTATACTGCCTGCTTCAAAATAACTTCAATACAGTTTTATGTATTATGGAATTGTAATGAAGCAAGCGAAAAATCTTTTAGTGCTTTCTCATCAATGGTTACGCCAAGCCCCGCGCCGCGTGGAACGTCAATGGTGGAATCGCTGTTCAATACAAAGCATTCGTTCGTCACATCGCGCGCGTAATAACGGTCTGAAGCGGAAATATCGCCGGGCATGACAAAATTCGGCAGCGATGCCAGCGCAATATTCGAGGCGCGTCCGATGCCGGTTTCCAACATGCCGCCGCACCAGACCGGCAGGTTGTGTTCCATGCACAGGTCGTGAACCATCAACGCCTGACTCAAACCGCCAAGCCTGCCCGCTTTGATGTTGATGACGCGGCACGCTTTCATCTCGATTGCGTAACGCGCGTGGCGCGGCGAAACGATGCTTTCATCCAGGCACACGGGCGTTTTGAGTTGTTCCTGCAATTTGCGATGATCCCAAATATCGTCTTCGAATAACGGTTGTTCGATCAATAATAAATTCAAGTCGTCAAGCGGCATGAGCGTTTTTGCGTCATCCAATGAATACGCGGAGTTTGCGTCCACTTGCAGTCGAATGTTTGGGAATGCGGCGCGGACTGCGGATGTGTCTTCGACATCCCTGCCGGGTTTGATTTTGATTTTGATGCGCGCATATCCCTGTTGGATGTAATCCGCCGCGCTTTGTACCAGATGCGAAGCAGATTCTTGAATCCCAATCGAAACGCCAACCTCGACCTTTTCGCGCGCGCCGCCCCACAACTCTTTGAGCGATTTATTTTCGCGCTTTCCCATCAAATCCCATAGCGCCATTTCGACGCCCGCTTTGGCAAGGTTGTGACCGCGAATCCCGGAAACGCGTTGTTGAAAATCAAGCGCGTCTTTTATATCTTTTCCCAAAATCAACGGCGTGACAAAATCTTTAAGAATGTGCATGGCGGTGCCGGTGGTCTCGTAGTTGTAGCCGGGGTCGTGTGTGGCGACGCACTCCCCATACCCGGTTACCCCTTCAGATTGAATTGTGACCAGCACGCACTCGCGGTCTATTTCGCGCCCAAAGGAAGTCTCGAAGGGGGAGACAAGCGGCATCTTCAATTGGTCAAAACGGATGGCGTCTATTTTCATGATTCAACGACCTTTACCTCGCGGGTTTCATCGCCAATGTTTAAGTTGCGCAGCGCGTCATCCATGCTCGAAGATTCAACACGCATTCCAAGCGCGGGCGTTCCGCAGTGCGGACAAATATTCCAGGGCAGTTCCATCAGCTTCGCGCAGTTGTGGCAGCTCTTTTTTAATTTCGTGTGACAGTTTGGGCAGACTTGCCAATCTTCTTTAACACGACGCTCGCAGCCGGGGCAAAGCGGCAAATCTTCCAGCGCTTGCAGCAGGGCTTCTTCTTCGAGTGTGCGTTGGTATTCCTCTTCCAATGTGCGCGGCGGGCGCAGGATGAGATAGACGAGGACGCCGGGCAAATTTAAGATTGCGACGAGCAGCGCGGCGAGGGTATGAACCAACGGGTCGCGCGCGCGCGCGCGAATGTCGCGGTATGTCCATATCACAAGGCTGACCCACAGCGCGACAAGAAACGCGCCGCCGAAGGCGGTCAACACAAGGGTGAGGCTGCTGAGAAAAATGGGATCAAAAGTCATTGTAGTCTCCAGACCAAACAGGAATGATTTTATTTTATCGCTTATCTCGTAACTTA
>DZBA01000154.1 GCA_022729775.1 Anaerolinea thermophila
GCGATTCCGAAATATTGAATAACGCCCCAAAAATATTTTGTCTCTATTTTGTCTCGAGGGTTGTGCCTGCAATTTCCAGCGAATAGGCAAACGTCCACTCGAACATGGATACAGCCGCCAATAGCAGCGCAAATGCGCCGTTGATTTCACGGCGTCTCCAAGCGTAGATAGCAACACTGATAGAAATAAAAGCCGCGACAATCAGCGGCAGGATATACGGGGAATATTCGAAAGTCATTTTGTCTCTAAAAAATCAGCGCGCCTGGGCAAAGGGCGTTGGCTGAATGGGCGGAAGGTAATCCAACAATAAATCTTTGCGGACAAAATTTCTCATCCCTGCTTTTTTTGCGCGTTGTTTCATAGCAGCCGTTTCATCCGCTGTGACTCCGATAATCCACAAGCCGGGATTGTCTTTAAGCAGTTTACGCGCGGTTTTGAAACCATCCATGCCCGGCATGTTGACATCCAGCACCACCAAATCTGGCGGGAGTTTTTTACAGACCGCCACCGCAGACTCGCCATCCGCTGCCATGCCGATTACTTTTATATTGGGCAGGGTAGAGAAGAACAAGTTAAGGGTTTTGCGCCACAGCAGGTGGTCATCCACGATTAATACGCGCAGTTTTTGTGTTTTCATCAATGCTCTTGCGTGAAATAAAATCGGGCTATATGTTAGCGCGAGCATACGCAAGCGCTTCTTCCAACGTATCAAACAGTTCAACTTGTAAACTGCCGAACATTTCTGAAGAAGCCCCCTTATAGCCCAAACGCAACATGGAATTTGTAGTCACTACCAACAAACGACGAATCATGGGATGATGATATGGCGCGGAATCTACCCGCGTTAATGAGTGCGCTGCATTTATCAAATCCTCTACCGAGAGTCCAGTTTGCCTGCTTAAGTCGTTGATGTAATACACTTTTTCCAGTTGAGCATCCAGGCGCTGCCGTGCTTCCGCCATAGATGGTTCGAGGTGCGTTCCTATTTTGTAAGTTTCATAGGCGGTAAAAATGAGAATTGGTTCTCCGGGAAGTTTTTTGTAATCATAAGGCGGCATTTAAGTTCTCCTAATATTTTCATGTCGAACAGGAAATTTTTGATGTAAAGTTATATCGTTGTATTTGTTGACAATTTTATGTGTCTTTCCCTGTCAGCGCGCTTATCATCTGGTATTTTTCCGTTGCCAAGTGGATATAGCCAGACGGTAAAGCGTGAGGCATAATAGATACGTTACCATTGAGGAATGACGGTGATTTTATGAATCTTTACGAACTGTATTCAAGCATGTTGGTCGCATCCAGCGTTCTATCAGGGTTGACCTTGATACTGATGCTGAAGTATCGCGCCAACCGGATTGCGCGGGGACTATTGGCTACCGTATTCGCCTCATTGGGCGTCACGCTCTCTTTACTGCTGGGGGCGTACAGTTCAACGAATGAAGCAGCCGTTTTCTGGCACGGAAATATCCGCCTCATCTTCAATATTTTTTTCCTCCCTGCAAGTTTCATTTTTGTTTACACATTTCTGGGTGGCAAAAACGCAAAACTAATCTGGTTTACGTTGGTCATTCCCATCCTAACGGTTTTTATCAGCCTAACCAATAATTTTCATCATTTACTGTTCAGCGCGTATGCCATGGAACGCGGGGAATACTACTTGCGTGTATCATGGCAGCCGGGCATTTGGTTCATGGCGCTCGGCGCCTATTCATACGCCATCGTGTTTGGGCTTGTATATCTTCTGATGTCTTGGGTCGGCAGGACGAAAAAACTACCGCGCTGGCGCGGGCTTTTAATATTAGCCACCAGCGTCATGATCACCGCAGCATATACGCTTGACACCTTTGGATACGCCCTCGCTCCCGGAATATTAAACCTGCCCATCGGGCTGGCGGTCATGAATCTTGCCTACATTATCGGCGTGTGGTATTTGAACCTGTTCGACATCCTGCCGGTTGCCAGAGAGACGTTGACACAGTACATGTCAGACGCGATTTTTGTGGTGGATTCCAACAATGTCGTTTTGGACGTCAACCCTGCGGGGGTGAAACTTATAGACCGCCCCGCTTCTGACATTCTGGGGAAAAATATCGTCAGTTTCATGCCGCGGGAAGACCGCGCAAAACAGGCAGAGGAAATTTTAGAAAACGAGTTTCTCGGAATCCTGCCGCTTGACATACAGAGTCAAGACCGCTTCTTTGACATCCTGCTTACGAATATTTACATCGAACAGAATGTTGTTGCCGCCAAGTTGCTTGTGCTGCGCGACATCACCAAACGCAAACGGATAGAGGAGGCGCTGCTTGAGAGTGAGGAAAAACACCGGTCACTCTTTGAAACAATGGCGCAAGGCGTCGTCTACCAGTCTACCAGCGGTGAGATCATTTCTTTCAATCAAGCCGCCGAACGCATTTTGGGGGTAAGTCTTGACCAGTTGCAAGGGCGAACCTCTTTGGACCCGCGCTGGAAGGTAATTCATGAAAACGGCTCTGTGTATTTGGGCGAAGAACATCCCGCTATGCTGGCATTGCAAACCGGGCAGGAAGTCCGCAACCAAATCATGGGAGTTTACAACCCCAAAACCGCGGGGTATCGCTGGATTAATATCCACGCGGTACCGCAGTTCAGGCAGGGAGAATCTACGCCCTATCAGGTCTATGCCACCTTTGATGACATTACCCACTTCAAACAATTACAGGAAGAAGAGCGGCAGCGCGTTGCATTGGAAGAACGCCAACGCCTCGCGCGCGACCTGCACGACGCAGTGAGTCAAACGCTCTTCTCCGCCCGCGTCACGTCCGAAGTTTTGCTCAGGCAAAAGAATAAATCAATTTCGCAAAAAAAAGTTTGGGAACATGTCGCCCATCTCGACCTGCTGGTCAAAAGCGCGTTGGGCGAAATGCGCATCCTGCTATTGGAACTGCGCCCGGAAAGTTTAATCAACGCCGACCTGCCCGCGCTGCTTGCCCATCTTGTGGATGCCGCCGCATCGCGCATTGACGCCGAAATCAACCTCGACATACAAGGCAAGGAACAAACGCCGGTTGACGTAAAGATTGCCTTTTATCGCATCGCGCAAGAATCACTCAACAATATGATTAAACACGCGGACAGTACCAAAATCAACATTTGCCTGACCAGCAGCCGCGATTTTGTGAAAATCATCGCGGAAGATAACGGGGTGGGGTTGCGGCGCGGCAAATCTTCCGGCGCGTCCATGGGCATCAAAATCATGCGCGAGCGCGCCAGCGAGATTGGCGCAAAATTGGAAATTTCCAGCAAGCCCAAACAGGGGACGCGAGTCACGTGTACATGGCAGAGAAAGGAAAACATAAAGTGAAGGCAAAGCGCATTAAAGTCTTGATTGTGGACGATCATCTGATGGTACGCAAAGGTCTCGCCCTGCTTATTTCAGAATTCAAAGATTTGCAGCTGGTCGGCGAAGCCTCAAATGCAATAGACGCCATCGAGCTCTTCAAACGTGAGCGCCCGGACGTGACGTTGATGGATATGGTGCTGCCGGATACTTGCGGCGCGAAAATCATCCGCAGTATCAAGAAGATTCAAAAAGACGCGGCGGTCATCGCGCTGACTTCTTTCGGCGAGGAGGATTTAATCACCGAGGCGATTCGCGCTGGCGCGCGCGGCTTCCTGTATAAAAATATCAGCGTGGAAGAACTTGCCGAAGCGATTCGAAAAGTCCACGCGGGGCAGGTCGTCCTCGACCCGAAAGCCTCGGATGTGCTTTTAAAGTTTTTCAGCAAAGCAGAGGGTATATCCGCTGTTGAAGCCGTTCCCGATTTCAGCGAACGCGAACTGACCATCTTGCAATTGCTGGCTCAAGGTCTGACCAACAAACAGATTGCCGCGCGGCTCGAGATTGAAGTGCCAACGGTAAAGCAATATCTCGGCAAGATTTTCCCCAAGTTGAAAGCGCAAAGTCGCACAGAGGCTGTGGCGTCTGCTATGCGGCAGAAATTGATCAAGGCGTAAATCCGCATTCCAAGTCGGATTGGGGAATAATAAATGCCACCGTCCCACACGCATAAAAAAAACTCGCGCGCGCGAGTTTTTTTTATGCGACCCATGTAACAAAAGACTGTTTATTGCAGTAGAATGAATATAGAGAAATAACTTACCTTACACACTTTAGGCATGTCACCCTGAGCCGAAGCCCTGAATGTAGTGAAGGGTCAGCGAAGGGTCTCTGAGACAATCGTAGAGATGTTTCGCTCCGCTCAACATGACACTGCATAAGGTGAGTAAATAAATATTTTTTTATCGTTACATAACCAATGAAGGATGATTCTCTTATGCGACAAGGACAACCAGATCGGAAGAAAAGCGCGGAACAATATCGGGGAATTTTCAACGCGCTCGACGACGGGGTGATTATCGCCGACTTGGAAAACGGCTTGGTAGTGGAGGCAAATCCAGCAGCCTGGTTGATGCATGGCTGCACGCGCCAAGAATTTATCGGTCAGCAATTGACTACATACGTACACCCCGACAGCCTCAATGACTTGAAGGAATATACCAGCACGTTTCCATCGGACAGCTCGCTCGATACCCGGATCAAACATGTACGCCGCGACGGCTCGACATTTTACGCCGAATGGCGCGCGACAGAATTCAATTACGAGGGACGGTCCTGCCTGCTGATTACTGCGCGCAACATTAACAAGCAAATTGCGGTAGAACAAACCCTCTATCAACAAGCGGAAACCCGCACCCATGAGCAGAATACATTATTGGAAATTTCGCATACATTGGCATCCACATTGGAACTTCAACCGGGGCTGATTCTCGATCAATTACGCAAAATCATTCAATACACACACGGCGGACTCTTTGCACTGGAAGACGCCAGTCTGGTGGCGTTGGCAACGCGTGGAACGCCGCAGCTCGAACATGCTACACCCATCCGCATTGATTTGCAGAATCCAGAAATTCTGGTCACATTGTTCAATAGACACCAACCCATCCGCATTGCCAATGTATGGAGCGAAAATCCGCAGGCGCAATTTTTGCGTTCGCTGCTGGATGACAAAGCGCTAGAACTGCTCGAAGGAATGCAATCGTGGATGTGGGCGCCCTTGGCGGTGAGAGGGCGTATTATTGGCGGATTGGGCATTGCCGAAGCCACAAAAGATTATTTCACCGATCATCATGCTGACCTCGCGTTGAGCGTGGCAGATCAAGCTGCAATCACCATGGTCAACGCGGAATTATATGGGCACGCGCAGGCGCTCGCGGTGCTGGAAGAACGCCAACATTTGGCAAGAAATCTCCATGATGCCGTCAACCAATCTCTCTTTTCCGCCGGGCTAATTGCCGAAGTCCTACCGCGCTTATGGGACCGGGATCAAGCCGAGGCGCGGCGTTCGCTCGAAGATTTGCGCCGTCTGACACGCGGCGCAATGGCAGAGATGCGCGCCCTGCTGGCAGAACTGCGTCCCTCGACGTTGACCGATTCAGATTTGGGTGATTTGCTGAGATTGTTGGGCAACGCATTTTCAGGCAGGACAAATCTACCGGTGGCAATCACTGTTGTGGAAGAATTGACCCTCCCCGCCGAAGCGCAAATCGCGTTTTATCGGATGTGCCAGGAGGCGCTGAACAATGTCGCCAAACATGCCAAAGCCAGTCAGGTTGAGATCAATCTGAAACAGGAAGAAACCTTAATCGAATTATGTATTCGTGATAACGGCTTGGGCTTCAACCCTGAATCAACCGTCACTGGCGGACACTATGGCTTGACCATGATGCGCGAACGCGCGGAATCTGCCGGAGCAGTCTTGACAGTCACAAGCCAGCCCGGTCACGGTACAGAATTAACGCTCCGCTGGGTAAAACAGACCTAACAAGGTAAGGAATCTTTATGACAAACATTACTTCACAACCTATTCGCGTCATGATCGTTGATGATCACACCATGGTCTGTAGAGGCTTGGCGACCATCTTAAGAGTTTTCGATGATATGCTGTTGGTAGGTGAAGCCGAAAACGGCGTTGTCGCTATTGAATTATGCGGCAAAGTTCTGCCAGATGTAGTGCTGATGGATATGTTCATGCCGGAAATGGATGGGGCAACCGCAACACGAATCATCTGCGAGAAGTATCCTCAAGTACAAGTGATCGCGCTAACGAGTTTCAAAGAAGGCGATTTGGTGAAGAGCGCGCTTGCCGCAGGCGCAATTGGATATTTGCTCAAGGATGTTGCCGCAGATGATTTAGCGCGCGCCATCCGCGCCGCGCACATCGGACGCGCTACGCTCTCCCCCGAAGCGGCGCAATCTTTGGTTGAGGCAGCCAATCAGCCGCCCATGCCAGGACTCGACCTGACAGAGCGTGAACGCGAAGTTTTAATTTTGATGATTGAGGGATTGAACAATACGCAAATTGCAGGCAGGCTGACTGTCAGTCCCTCTACGATCAAATCACATGTCAGCAACATCCTTTCCAAATTAGGCGTTGCCAGCCGCACCGAAGCGGTGACACTGGCGCTACGGAATCGCATTGCGCCCTGATCACGCGCTGCGTTATGGTCTCCCCCAAGTGGCGGAGAAGAACACTCCCCAGACGTCGGATACGTCTGGGGAGTGTTCGTTGTACTATGAGTACATGACCCGCGTATATTTATCCGATGCAAGACCAGAAGAACGTTCAGCGCTTCGCGTGCTGCTTCTAGACTTGAATATGGAAGTAGTTGGCGAAGCATCCGATTGGCTTACAACCTTAGTACAGGTTCCAATCAGCCGCATAGATATGTTATTGGTGGATTGGGAGTTGCTCCCAAATAATGCGCCAAATGTGGCGCTCTATGAACTTCGAAAATCCTGCCCGGCTGCGCTGGTTGTTGTTCTCATTAGCCGTTTGGACGCTCGCACGCAAGCAGCGCTATCTGCCGGTGCCGATGCCTTTATCAGTAAAGATGAGACACCAGACCGTGTTGCTGAACGTCTGCGCACTGTTGCCGCAAATATTCGCAAGATAATGCCATCTGGCTGAATGAGCAAACTGAAAATCCGGCGCGCCAATACTGCCCTGACCGCCGGCACAAACGCAATATGAGGCAGTTTTTTTCAAACGATCTGGAGGATCAAACATGAACAAGGATATTTTGCAAGGACAATGGAAACAAATTCGTGGTGAGGCAAAATCGTGGTGGGGAAAACTCACTGATGATGATCTGGAGCGCGCCGCCGGGAAGTACGATGTTCTGACCGGTATGCTTCAGGAAAAATACGGCTACACCCGCGAAATCGCTGCCAACGAAATTGACAAGCGCATCACGGAGTTTGAAGACAGACTGAAAACTAAAACGAAGCCCACTTCATAATTTGCTCCCCCTTCTCCGCTAGAGAAGGGGGTTCTATCAAAAAAACATTCTTTCAATTAGGAGATAAAAATGAACCTTATCATATACCTCATCGTTGCAGCAATTATCGGCTGGGTGGCAACTGAATTAATGCGCGACCGCTCTAACCTTTTGATCAATATCGTCGTAGCAGTTGTCGGCGCATTCCTGGCTGGTTACTTTCTCAGCCCGTTCTTTAAGGTTGGGACGATTAACGACGCGATCACAATTCCCACCATGTTGGTCACGCTGCTCGGGTCTATCATCCTGCTGGCTATCGTCAACCTTTTCCAAAGGGGACGTCGTTCGGCGTAACCGGTTTAGAGACTGTTTCTTAAGTACACGGATTACGCTGATTTCACGGATTCTCACGG
>DZBA01000155.1 GCA_022729775.1 Anaerolinea thermophila
TTTTGTCCCCGCTGAAAAAGATGAGTGGTGGCAGGTGTTGGTAAAGGAATTTAACTCGTAACGCAGGCTTAAGTCTGCGTTACAAAATTGGAGTGAACTTATGGCAGAAAATTTCGATGTCGTCGTCATCGGCGCGGGACCTGCGGGCTACGTCGCCGCGATTCGCGCCGCGCAGTTGAAGCAAAAAGTCGCGCTGGTGGATAAGCGCTGGCTGGGCGGCGTGTGCTTAAACGTCGGCTGCATCCCTTCCAAATCTTTACTGAAAAATGCGGAAGTGGCGCACACCCTGCGCGAGCGCGGAAAAGATTTTGGCTTCTCGTTTGAAAATCTCAAACTCGATTACGGCGTCGCCGTCAAACGCTCGCGCCAAAATTCGGACAGGCTCATCAAGGGCATTGGCTTCTTGATGAAGAAGAACAACGTCACAGTGTTCATGGGCGAAGCAAAACTCAAAAGCGCGGAGATCATCGCGGTCACGGACAAAGATGGCAACGTGACCGAACTCGCCGCGAAGAACATCATCGTGGCAACGGGCGCGAGCGCGGCTGCTCCTGCCGCGTGGAAAATTGACGGCGAAAAAGTCGTCTCCTACACCGAAGCGATTTTGCAGGAGAAACTTCCCGAATCCGTTGTGGTCATCGGCAGCGGCGCAATCGGCGTGGAGTTTTCCACAATATGGAATGCATACGGCGTGGATGTGACCATCGTCGAAATGCTCCCGCGCATTGTCCCTCTGGAAGATGAAGAAGTTTCCAAAGAGTTGGAAAAGGAATTCAAGAAGCGCAAAATCAAAACGCTGGCAGGTCATAAAGTGGAATCCGTTGAAGCGACGGAAAACGGCGTGAAGGTCGTTGTCTCGGCGAACGGCGAATCCAAAACACTCGAAGCGGAACAGGCTTTGGTCGCCATCGGCTTCCGTCCCAACTCGAAGGGCATCGGTCTCGAAGAAGTCGGCGTGAAAATCAGCGAGCGCGGCTTTGTCGAAATCAACGAGAAAATGCAAACCAGCGTCCCGAATATTTGGGCAATTGGCGACGTGACTGGCAAACTGATGCTGGCGCACGTCGGCTCGGCGATGGGAATCATCTGCGCGGAACACATCGCCGGACATGAAACCGTCACGCTGGATTACGAGATGATGCCGCGCGCGACGTACTGCTCCCCGCAAATCGCTTCATTCGGTTTGACCGAAGCGCAAGCCAAAGAACGCGGACACGAAGTCAAGATTGGGCGTTTTCCATTTCAAGCAAACGGCAAGGCATTGGGTCTCGGAGATTACGCGGGCTTCGTCAAAATCGTGGTGGACGCCAAATATGGCGAACTGCTCGGCGCCTCGATGATTGGTCCCGAAGTGACGGAACTGCTCCCCGAATTGACTCTCGCCCGCATGATGGAACTCACCCCGCACGAAATTGCGCGCAACATCCACGCGCACCCAACCCTCTCAGAAACGCTCATGGAAGCGGCGCATAGCGCGGAGGGTCAGGCAATACATATGTAAATCTAGAAACAAAACTCCGAGAAAAAATCTCGGAGTTTTGTTTCTATCATTACGCGCTGATTTTTCGCAAAACGGTTACTGAGGGTTCCCACAGACATCATTGAATGTAGGGTCGCAAGGTCTTTGTCCACCTTCGTTTGGCGGCGGCTTGGGTGAGGTAATCGTCGTCTGGAAGAATACCTGATTAGAATCCTTATCGTAAACGGTCAGCGTGGCGTTAGAAGACCCAATGCGGAAGGGACCTGTACAAATCAACGTTGTGGAAGAAACAACGGTGCATGCAAATTGTTTTTGGTTTACAAACGCCACGAAATTCCCATCAATGCCGCCGGGGAATTCGATTTTGATTTCCACAGACATTTTATTCAACTGTTTCACGCTGACAACGGCGTTTTCTTCCAACGCATACACCGCGCCAGCAAACAGTGAAAAGGCAATCACCAGCAACACGACAAAATTCATCTTGAGTAAATACGGCTTTTTCATAATGGCTCCTTTTATGCCAAGTGACGGATTACCCTGCATGTTCTGCAATGATAAACGGTAAAAAACGCAGGTCTTTAAGTTAGTCGCTTAAAGAGCGCCTTTCGGGCTGTAAAAATCTACCCAATTTTTTCCACCACCCAAAAATGGGATAAGCCCAACTCTTTCAGCGGCGTGGACTCCATCCATTGTAATACCGCTCGCAGGAATTTTCCAGCCGCGCCAAATCGCGCGATGATGTTGTCATAAGCGCCAAAGATAATCGTACGCTCGATGAATTTTACCGGCAACCCCTCGAACAATGATTGCATGTCACTGGTGGAATATACGCGCACATGCGGCGCAAGTTTATTCCGCCATGCGCGCGGCAAATAATTGACAAATAGTTTATTGCCAAAATAATATTTCCCCTTCCAAAAAATTCCGTGCGTCTCGAAGGGATACCCGCGATTGGGACAGAAGATAACCGCGCGCCCGCCCACCTTTAACAGGCGAATCATCTCGCGCACGGCAGCGCGATCATCCGCGACATGCTCGATGACTTCATGGCTGAGAATCAAATCGAAGACGGAGGAAGGCAGGGGAACAAATTCGCCCGCGCCGTTGAAGACCCATTCAGAATGACTTCGCGCTTCGCGTACGCGCTCGAAATCATATTCCAAACCGACGACGCGCGCGCCAAGTTCGCGCAGCTTCGCAACATACATTCCGACGCCGCAGCCATCTTCGAGGATGAATCCGCGAATGCGCCCGCCTGCCGCGCGGATGATCATCTCCAACCGGCGCTGCTGACCCGCGCGCCAAACATAAGAAGGTTCGCCGCGCAAGGCGGCTTTTTCAAAATCTCGTTCAGACATAGGAGGCGATTATACCTTGACCAGAGCATAACTATACAGTAAAATCACGCCCGCTCAAATAATGCTCTCGTAGCTCAGTGGATTAGAGCGCTTGCTTGCGGAGCAATAGGTCGCAGGTTCGAGTCCTGCCGGGAGCACTGGGTAAAGAAGCGGATTTTACATCCGCTTCTTTTTTTTATGAAAATGGAGTCAGCAAGTTCTACTTGCGGGAGTCCAAACGGAGCAAAAATGACAAAAAAGAAGCCGCATATTTTATTGACCAATGATGACGGAATCCGCTCGCCGGGGTTGTGGACAGCCGCGCGGGAACTTTCTAAAATTGGGTATGTGACCGTCGCCGCGCCGCGCGAGCAATCCACCGGCATGGGACGCAGCCTGCCCAGCACATCGGACGGAATCATCCGCGAGGAAAAAGTCGAAGTCAACGGTCAAGAGTGGATGGCGTACGCAGTGGGCGGCTCACCTGCGCAGGCAGTTTTGCACGCGCTGTATGAAATCATGGATGTCAAGCCGGATTTGCTTGTTTCGGGAATCAATTATGGTGAAAATGTCGGCATGGGAATCACCATCTCAGGCACAGTGGGCGCGGCAATGGAAGCGGCTTCGCTTGGCGTGCCTTCGATTGCCGTATCACTGCAAACCGACCCGCAATATCATTTGAGTCATTCCGAGGATATAGATTTCTCGGTAGCGGGATATTTTGCCGCATATTTTGCAGCGCGCGTATTGGAAAATAAATTCCCCAAAGAAGTAGATTTGATGAAAGTGGAAATTCCCGCGCACGCCACGCGCGAAACGGAATGGCGCATCGCACGCCTTTCTCCCATGCGGTATTATGACCCAGTCCCAGCCAAACGCGCGTCATGGGATCAGCCCGGCTCGATTTCATACAAACTCAGCGAAGACCTGGACCACGACGGCGAAGACACCGACATCACGACCTTGCGGAGAAGGCATCTGGTTGCGGTCACGCCGTTGAATTTGGATATGACGGCGCGGGTGAGTTTTGAGGATTTTGAGAAAAAATTGCGCGGATAAACAATCTGTATCGGTACGATATAATAAAAATGGAGGTAGATATGACCATTCATTTAAATGTAACTTCTGACTTGGAGCGGCAATTAAACAAAATTGCAAAACAAATGGGTCTGGAGCCTGACGCTTATATCGTGCGCCTTCTACAACGAGAGGTTCAAAAACACGCCGACCCATCGCGCTTATCCCACGAAGAAAGCATTTTATTGCAGCAAATCAACAACAGCCTTTCCGGCATCGAGTGGGAACGATACCGCACCTTGCTTGCAAAACGAGATGCGGAAGACTTAACAGTAACTGAGCAGGCGGAATTAATTTCGTTAACCGACCAAATCGAAGAAGCCAATGTTCGCCGCATGAAGGCAGTGACAGGCTTGGCGCGCGCGCGAAATATAACTGTTTCCGCGCTCATGAAAAGTTTAGGGCTTGCGCCTACCCATGCCTGACCAAAGAACGCGCGTCGCAGAACGCGCAAAAGGTTGTTGTGAATATTGCCGCTCACAGGAACAATACTCCCCAGACTCTTTTTCAATTGAACATATTGTTCCTCTTTCAAAAGGTGGAAAAGACACATTAGACAATCTTGCATTTTTCTGTCAAGGCTGCAACAATCGAAAATACACAAGCACGAAGGCATTTGACCTGATTAGCCAAACGACTGTCCCCCTGTTCAATCCGCGTCAACAGAAATGGACAGAGCATTTTGCATGGAGCGAAGATGGCTCGCTTATTTTGGGTTTATCTCCAATCGGCAGAGCGACTGTCGAAAAACTTCAATTAAATCGAAATGGGCTTGTAAACTTGCGCCATATTTTATTTGACGCAGGCGAACACCCGCCTTCCGTATAAAAAGGGTTGTTTACCTATGAAATTCCTCTCCCGCATTCTCAGTATAACTTCCGCCTTTTTCGGGCTGCTTACCCTCATCCCCTCACTCAAAGGTCGCCGGGGCGGATATATTTGGCTTCCCAAACTTTTGGCAAACTCATGGTCGCCATTTCTTGCGATTGCTGGATTCATCGGCGCGCTGCTCGGTCTGGGACGAAAAGACCGCGCGGCGATTCTGCTGGGCATGTTTGGCGCGTTTGCAGGCGCGCGTCACGTTCAGCGCGTGACGAAAAAACATGACGCGTTCGACCTCGCCTTTGGGAAAGATTGGGAACAGCGCATCACACCCGAAGCATGGACTCGGCTCGCGCGTCCCTATCAATTGATTCAACCCGCCAAACCGCTTGGGCTTTATCAAAAAGACATCAACATCGGAACGAAATCCGCGCCGCTGCTTGCAGACGTGTGGACTCCCCCGCGCGGAATCAATCCCTCACGACTCGGCGTCATTCACCTTCACGGCTCGTGGTGGCAGGCAGTGGATAAAGACTTCCTCACGCGCCCATTGTTTGCGCGGCTTGTCAATCAAGGTCATGTTGTGATGGATGTAGCCTACTCGCTCACGCCATCAGCGGACATGAAGCAAATGCTGGACGAAGTGAAACGCGCCATTGTCTGGATGAAAGAACACGCGCACGAATTAAACATTGACCCCAATCGCATCGTGTTGATGGGCGGCTCTGTCGGCGGTGGACAACTTGCGCTGCTTGCCGCATATACGCCGAATCAATTGCAATCGAAACGCATCAAGACCGATACGTCGGTGCGCGGCGTGATTTCGATGTATGGCGTCACCGACCTGAGCGAATATTTTTATGAATATCAGGCGTTGAATTTTCCGCAAATCGAATCCCGCGCGGAAATCACCGAAGACACGCGCCCGCGCGTCCACGACAAAACATGGGCGGACAAATTCATCACGCGGACAAGACTCTTCCCCGCGTATCGTTACTCCAACATGCCGGGCGGCGCGGCGCTGCTGATTGGCTTGCTCGGCGGCGGGGCAAGCGAAGCGCCCAAAGCATACAAACTCTACTCCCCGTTGACACATGTCGGCGCGCATTGTCCGCCCACGCTGCAAATTTTTGCCGAAGAAGATTTCGCCATCAGCCCAAATCAGGGCAGGCGGCTGCATGAAGCCTTGCAAAAAATGAACGTGCCATCGGCGTATATCGAATATCCCGAAACCGTCCACGCCTTTGATGGCTACATGGGAATTTCGCGCCGCGTTGCGCCCGCCGCGCAAATGGCGGCAAATGACATCGAACAGTTTTTGGCGTTGATAGGACTCTCGAATGAATAAAAAAATCAACACCCGCATTATTTTATTTGTCGCAATCCTGCTCATCGGAATTTTTGCCCGCGTATGGGATTTTGGAATCATGCCGCCCGGCGTCAACGTGGACGAAGCCTCCATCGGAACGGAAGCCTATTACTTATATAAATTCGGGATGGACAGAAACGGCGTCACCTACCCCATTCATCTAATCTCATGGGGCAGCGGACAAAACGCGCCTTATGCCTATTTGATTATTCCCTTCATCATCCTCAATGGATTGAACGCGATTTCGATTCGCCTGCCGATGCTGTTGGCGGGGATTCTTTCCATGCCGTTGATGTACTTTGCGGGCAAAAAATTAGCGGACGAGAAATTCGCCCTGCTGGCGATGTTCTTCATGGCAATTTCCCCCTGGCACATCGTCAACTCACGCTGGGCAGTCGAGTCGAACATCCTGCCCTTTTTGCTCTTAACCGCTGTCACCTTCCTGCTTTACGCAAGCGAAAAAAATCATTGGTTCATCGCCGCGAATGTTTTCTTCGCTGCCAGTTTGTACGCATACGGCACGGCTTACGTTGGCGTGCCTGCCTTTCTTTTGCTGACAATTCCAGTGATGGTGTACGCAAAACGAATCACGCTCAAACAAGCCATCATCGGGCTGGGCGTATTTACCGCGCTTGCGCTGCCCATTGGCTTATTTGTATTCATCAACACATTTCAATTTGATTCGATTCGTTTGGGCGCGGTCACCATTCCGCGAATGCCCGTGCAGGCGCGTTACGAGGCAATGGCGGCAGTCTTTGGCGCTTCGCCATTTCAGGCAATTGCTGAAAACATCAAAATCATGTGGACGCTGCTCTGGTCACAAGAGGATGCGTACGGCTGGAACTTTGTCGCGCCGTTTGGATATTTTTACAAAATCACATTTCCGCTTGTGTTGATCGGGCTGTACTGGACTCTTCCGCTCAAGTCGAACGCGGAGAAAAAAATCGAACGCTGGATTCTGCTCGCGTGGATGATCGCTTCGTTCGCGGTGGGAATCATCCACCCGACGAATCTCACGCGCCTGAACTTCATCTTCACCCCGATTTTATTTTGCATCGCGCTCTTCGTCTTTGAATTGGACAAGCGTGTGAAGTTCTCGCTCCCGCTCATCGTTGCCGCGCTGTCTGTCGGATTTATATTCTTCACGCTGGCGTATCACGGGGACGAATATCAAAAACGCGCAAGCGGAGTCTTCAACGAGGGCATCATCCCCGCGCTGGAATATGTCTCAGATAAAAGCAAGGGCGCGGTCTGTTTCACCGAGTCCACCTATTCCTTATATATCTATGTGTTATACACGCAGAAGATTCACCCATCGGAATACATGGACGATTTGGTATGGCTCTCCCCCACCGATCCCGCTGACCCTGCCCGCACCCCGCGTGACATTGGGCGTTATCACTTTACGTTGTCCGCGTGTGAGAATGATTCTGATGCGGCATACGTCATGCTCTTGAAAGAATCCCCACCGAATAAGAATGTCGAATATAAGAGTAAAAAATTCGGCAAGTTTGAAGTGTACCTGCAAAAGTAGGTCACGCTTTGTAGGTCACGCTTGAAGCGTGACCTACTACTCGTAATTGCTCCAATCCGTCTCTTTGCTTTCCTCCCATTGCAAAAGG
>DZBA01000156.1 GCA_022729775.1 Anaerolinea thermophila
TTGCCCACGCTTCCAACCGCCACATCCAACGGTCTGCCCGTTCCAATAAAATATCCATCACAATGGATTTATGTTCATTACTTGATAGGTAACGCTTGTTATATAAAGTGGAACCTGTCACCATATACATAGCATTAGAAACAAAATAATGCGGCGGATTATGAAGATATGTTTTGTAAATATCGTCCATAAGATTAAAAAACTGGAGTCGAACAGGTTGCTATTCGATTTTCCTCTTCCCCGTTCAGCAAGCTGAACGACTCCAAAAAAATTATTCTTCCAATGTGGAGATGTCGCCTTCGGGTAATCCTTGCGCGCGGGCTTTCAACACGCGGCGCATGATTTTTCCTGAGCGCGTCTTGGGAAGTTTATCCAAAAACTTAACTTCATCGGGGCGGGCAATGGGTCCCATGTGCTTGGCAACGTGCTGGCGTAATTCCTCTGCAAGTTCAGGTGAAGGCGCAAAGCCGGAACGCAGCAAGACGAAAGTAAAGATGGCTTGACCTTTGACTTCGTGTGGAAGACCAATCGCGGCGGCTTCTGCAACGGCGGGATGACTCACCAGCGCGGATTCAACTTCTGCCGTGCCGAGGCGGTGACCCGAGACTTTGATGACATCGTCCACGCGACCGATGATCCAGAAGTAACCATCCTTGTCGCGCTTGGCAGAGTCGCCGGTGGTGTAGCGTCCCGGGTACTTGCTCCAATACTGGCTGACGTAGCGATCGTCATCGCCATAAATTGTGCGCAACATGGCGGGCCACGGATTCAACAGAGTCAGGTAGCCTTCGGTGTCATCGGGGACAGGGTTGCCTTGCTCATCTACAACTTCCGCTTTTTGACCGAAGAATGGGCGCGTGCCAGAGCCGGGTTTGAGCGGCACAGTGGGAGTTGGGGTAATTTGGAATGCGCCGGTTTCTGTCTGCCACCATGTATCAATGATTGGGCATTTTTCCTTGCCGATAACGCGGTAGTACCACTTCCACGCTTCTGGGTTGATCGGCTCACCGACGGAACCAAGCAAGCGCAATGATGACAAATCGTGTTTGTTGGGCCACGCTTCGCCAAAGCGCATCAGTCCACGAATGGCAGTTGGCGCGGTGTAGAAAATCGTAATGCCGAATCTTTCCACCACCTGCCACCAGCGATTGGGGTAGGGGAATGTCGGTCCGCCTTCAAAGAGCATGGAGGTTGCGCCCGCGATCATCGGACCGTAGACAATGTACGAATGTCCGGTGATCCAGCCCGGGTCAGCGGTACACCACCAGCGGTCTTCATCCTTGACGTCAAAGCAATATTTCAGCGTGGAATATGTGCCGACCATATATCCGCCGTGCGTGTGTAAAATGGCTTTGGGTTTGCCGGTGGAGCCGGAAGTATAAAGAATGAACAGCGGCTCTTCCGCATCAAGGACTTCGGTTGGGCATTTGCCGTTAGCGATGGGCAGCGCGCAAAGGTCGTGATACCAGTGGTCGCGTCCCGCTTCCATGTTGATCGGCTGCCCGGTGCGTTTGACCACGATTACATTTTCCACTGACGGGCAGCGCTTGATGGAGTCATCCACAATATTTTTCAGTTCGACAATTTTTCCGTTTTGATACGAGCCGTCACAGGTGATGATTAATTTGGATTGACTGTCATCAATGCGACCTTGCAGCGCGTCCACAGAGAAACCGCCGAACACAACGGAGTGAATCGCGCCGATTTTTGCGCAGGCAAGCATGGCAAAGACAATCTCCGGCACACGTCCCATGTAGATGGTGACGCGCTCGCCTTTTTGTACGCCCATGGATTTGATGATGTTTGCCATGCGCGAGACTTCACGGTTCATGGCGTAATAAGAAAATGTGCGTTCAGATTTGCCGTCTTCGGATTCCCAGATCAGCGCAAGTTGATTTTTGCGATGAGTTTTGAGGTGGCGGTCAATCGCGTTGTGGACGATGTTGGTCTGCGCGCCAACAAACCATTTATAGAATGGTTTGTTGGAATCATCCAGTACTTTGTCCCACTTTTTGTACCATTCCAATTCAGAGGCTTCATCAGCCCAGAAACCTTGCAGGTCTTTGCCTGCTTTCTCGGCGAGCGCATCCCAGTCTTGCAAACGCGCCTGTGCAACTACTTCTTCTGACGGATAATAAACTTCGCCTTCCATTTCTTTCTTAGACATGCGAGCCTCCTGAGTTGGTAAGATTTAATAGCGGCTATTTTAATCGCTTTTTATAAAAAAGACCTCCGAGTTTTTTGAAGAACTCGGAGGTTTGTCATCACTCGACCCAATCCAAAATTTTATACCATAAGCCCGCCAGCGGTAAAAACCAGGGATTGCCGTTATAAAGCGGAATAGCGGGGAACTTCACTTTTGCAAACGGAATATCTTTCACGCTTCCAGAAATCATTGCCTCTGCAAGTTTCATCCCCAGATGCGTTCCCATTGCCGCGCCATGTCCCGCATAACCGAGCGAGTAATGAATGCCGTCCATCTCGCCGACGTGAGTCATTTGATCAAACGCAAAATCGAGCGTACCGCCCCAAACGTATTCAACCTTAACATCTCTCAACTGCGGATAAATTTGAATCATCTCGCGCCGTAAAATCTCGCCGCTTTGCGCGGTGGTGTTTTCGTTTTCAGGGAAGAACGCCGCGCGTCCGCCGAAGATCATACGGTTATCCCACAGGCGGAAATAATTTAAGAAATGTTTGTAATCAAAGATCATTCTATTCTTCGGGCTGAGCGCGTGCGCGAGGTCATCGGACAATCTTTCTGTGGCGATGATGAACGACCCAATCGGAATAATCTTCTTTTGTAAATTGCGCGTGACGCTGCTTGTGTACCCCGACGTTGCCACCAAAACAGAATTTGCCTTAAGCGTCCCCCTCTCTGTTTGGAGGACAAATCTCGCGTCTTTTTTCTCGACCTGTGTGACTCTTGCTTTGGCGCACAAAATCGCCCCCGAATTTTCCGCCGCGCGCGCAAGTCCCGCCACAAACTGGGCAGGGTTCAACCCCGCGCTGACTTCATCCACCAACGCGCCATGATATATATCCGTGCCGATTTCGCTTCGCATCTCACTCGGCGGGACAAGATGAACCTTGTGATTAAACTCCCGCGCCATGAAATCCACTTCGCCTTTGAGCGCCTCAAAATGTTTGGGCTTGTTCGCTGCCAGCAAATGTCCCGTCCGCGCAAAGCCGCAATCAATATTTTCATCTTTGACAATTTGCTCAACGGTATCAACAGAATCCAAAGAATATTGAAACAACTCGCGGGCGGTTTCTTTGCCATAATTCTTGATCGCTGTTTGCAGGGCAATCTTCAACCCCGTGAGAGTCATGCCGCCGTTGCGCGAACTTGCGCCCCAGCCCATTGTCTCTGCTTCGAGGACTGCGACCCTCGTCCCGCGCTTCGCCAACGTCCGCGCTGCGCTCAGTCCCGTATATCCGCCGCCGATCACCGCCACATCCACACTTTCGGGGATGGGCGTTAGATTTTTGTCGTTGGGCATGTTGACGGTGGTATTCCAATAGATTTGTTGATTCATGAATTCTCCATTTACGCTGATTGAACATCCCCGCCGGCAAGCAAACTTGCAATAGAAAGATCTTCGTCAATTTCTTCCCAATGTAGGCTGACGCCGCCCCCGCCAATTTCATATTTCTCGCGTTGTTCGGGAGTCGCTTCATGCAAAATTGGAAACCAAATCACAGGGACGCCGATAATACGACCGTCGGTAAGCGCGACCTCCATCATCTCGTTGATAAACCTGACGCTTTTTGCCAGCGCAGTTTTTGGTACGTATGCGCGACGAATCTTTTGTTTGCTGGGAGTTGGGTTAACTAAAGTGTTCATTCCAAGCCTCCATTAATTCCTTGCTGTGTTCACGGGTAATTTTTTCGATTTCGTTTAATTCGTGCGCTTTGAAACCATAATTTGATGCCAATTCAACAGGCTTTAACCAAAATTTTGCTTGGTCGCTTCCTGCTTTTACGTGAATATGCGGCGGTTCATTGTTTTCGTTGCTAAAAAAGTAAAAACGATAACGTCCAACTTGAAGGATTGTAGGCATGAATTTCTCTTTTGAATTTAAGTTGATGAAATTATATGGGCGCATTTCAAATGAGTTGAAAGATGTAACGTTCCGAAGGTTTCGTTGAAGGTTTTTGGCATTTCAAACCAACCTTCGGAACGGTTTCAACTGAAATGAAACACACCCAAATTATATCTACAATTACGCCAAAATCTCTTCCCAATCCAATTGATGAAACGCCTCATTCAGCCGATGTCCATCGTTGACCACGTGATAGGTCAGGTTCGTAAATAATTTCTGCGCTATCTCGCGGACAGGTTCCAGCGGTACGACATCGTCTTGTATACCGTGAATGATGATCGTGGGAATTGAAACGGTTTGTAAATTGAGATATTGTCCAAACGGATCGCGCATTAATGCAGGTGCGAGCAAAACCAGCTTGCGGACTTGATTCGGATGTTCGCAAGTGAAGACCGCTCCCATTAATCCGCCGAACGATGAGCCAATGATCGTCCATTCGGTTTTATCGCCGAGAATGGGAAGCAACTGCGCCATGCGCTCTTCAAACGTCCCTGTGAAATCGGGCGTGACCATGCCGGGAAATTTCTCGGCAAACTGGCGGGCTTTTCCGCTTTGGCTGCTGGATTCCAGTCCGTGCAGGTAGATTATTTTTGAGTTGTCCATGATTCCTCATTTAACCACCGAGGCACAGAGACACTGAGTTTTTAATCTCTGTGCTTCCGTGTCTCCGTGGTTTAATCTTTTTGTTCGCTCACTTCCGAATTGCCCATATTGATTTGTTTCAATGGCGCGGTTTTCTTCTGTGGCGTGGTATCGTCTGATTTTGTCTTGCGCGTGTAAGGCTTGCGCGGCTTTTTGGGTTTGGGTTCGGTGGACTCAATCGGTTCGGTGGCGAAGATTTTGTCCATGAGATTGTCCATCTCCACGGGTTTGGGAGTCATCGGCTTGGGGCGCAACAGATCGCGCAGCTCTTTTTCCAATGGCGGTGGAAAATCAGATGATATGCGCCGCAAGGTGACTGCTGTCATATCATTTTGCGTGTTTTTCAAAATATGTTTAAGCAGAAAAATCGTCTCGCTCGTTGAGGCGCGATAGAGCGCAACGATTAAATCGGTCAGATCGTTTTGCAGCGTGGATGGCGCTTCTTCGATGATGGGTTCGACCATGTCGAAGATGGGCGGGAGGTTTTCATACTTTGCGTCCGCGATCATAGGCAGCAGGGCTTGAATCCCATTTGACCACGAGCGAATCCGCGCGGGATGGAGATATTCGCGCACGAGACTCAAAAACTGCGCGGGCGATTCTTTCCTCATGCGAGTCAAACTGGTGGAGAGCAAAGCCGCGCGGACGTCAGGGTCGCGGACTTGTCCCGTCCACAGAGTCAGGCGCGGGAGCAGGCGTTCCTCTTGCGGGGGAATCCGTCCCAGCATATACGCGGCGAGCAGACAGGTTTCGAGCGCGCCTTCATCCCATAAAGTGTCGGCGAGGTCAAGCGCGGATTCAGGATTGGCTTCTGCCACGGCGCGGAGTTCGTTTTCGATTTGAGTTAAAACAGCGGGGGGGGTGCGATACGTTTTGAGGTTTGAGCCAGGCGCGACGTTCTCTTTGGTCCGCAGTGTGTAGTTAACGTAGAAGTCCAACATCTCACGCAGGTGCTTCATAAATTCTTCGGGGAGGAAGAAAAAGTCGGCGAGACGGTTGGCTTGCTTGCGAAGTCGGGCTAGGTCAATGGCGGGCATGGGGAGATTGGTAAGTGGTAATTAGTGATTGGAGGTTAGGAATCTTCGTTACTACGAAGGATTTCTAAAAATGGAATCGCTTTGAGGATTTTTATTCCCCGATATTCGCCGTTGAATAAGGCGAAGTTCTGGGGTTTAATCACCTTCCAATTCCCCTTCGATGGCTGTGCCGTTTTTGATTGCTTCTGCGCGAATTTTTTCGATCGCGTCTATGAATCGCTGAACTTTCTCTGCGTGGGAGAGATGATTCATTTCTGTGGCACGAGCTTTGGCGCGGGCGACAATCTCTTTTGCAAATTCACGGTTTGGACGAGATATTTGGTTTGTCTCATTGCTGCTTTTCATGCGCCAATTATACAACCTGATTTGAACTCTGGTACTTGTTAAAAAGACAGTGACCAGCAATTGCAAACTGATTACTGGTCACTGTGTCAAATATCCCAGTCGGCATAGAAGGCTTGGCGTAATAATTTTCCAGTCTCCAATTAAGTCATGCAAAGACCAATTTTCCTTTTGGTTGCGGAATTTCACGCCCCAATTCGCGCGCAGTTTCGATCCATTCTTTAGCGATGATTTCCACGTTTTTCAATGCCTCTTGATAGTTCGCGCCGTCTGCCATGCAGCCTGGCAATTCGGGAACTTCCGCGATAAAAGCGTTATCTTCGTCGCTCCAATAAATAATCACTTGATATTTAATCATGGTTGCCTGCCAGTTTATATTTAAGAATAAGACTACGAACCTGTTTTACTTGATACGGTTTTGCTTTTGCGCCATCAGGCTGGATGTTGACAATTTCAACAACGCCTTCTTTGAAAAAGATATGATGACTGCCGCGAATCCGTTCGTTAAAGCCCAGTTGAGTTAATATCAGCCGTAAATCAGAAAATGGAATATTGGTATCAGAGTTGCCTTGCAGGATTTTTTCGAGGGCTTTTTGGAAGGCTGTCATGGTGAGATTATACATCAAGAGATGTGCGTCTTATCGGCAAAAAGATAGTGACCAGCAATCGCAAACTGATTACTGGTCACTGTTTACTGACTAATATGCTTTCGCAAAATACACTTTGCGTTTGGAAGGCTTTCCACACACAATACACGTGCCTTCTTCAGCGGGCTGATCGAAGGGGATGTTGCGCGTGGTGGCTTTGGTGTCTTCTTTCACCTTCGCTTCACACGCTTTGGATTCGCACCAGTAGGCGAATGCCCAACCTTCAGTGACGATCTTTTTCAGGTCGTCATAATCTTTGGGGGCGTGAATATTCGCGTCGCGGAATTCTGTCGCCCGACGTAAAAGCGCGGATTGAATCTCCACGAGCAGGTCACTGACTGTTTTGGTGAGTCCATCCTGCGCGACGAAGGATTTTCCTTCTTTGCCAGGTTTATCGCGGCGGGCAAGCGCAACGGAATTTTTCTCCACGTCTTTGGGTCCGATCTCGATACGCAGAGGCACGCCGCGCATTTCCCAATCGTTGAATTTGAATCCGCTGCTGACGTTGTCGCGGTCATCCATCTTGACGCGAATGCCCGCGGCTTTGAGTTCCTTGAAAATGCGGTCGGCTACTTCCATCACTTTGATTTTTTCATCATCCTTCTTGAAAATAGGAACAATGACAGCCTGAATAGGCGCAAGGCGGGGAGGCAGGATGAGACCCTGATCGTCGCCGTGCGTCATGATGATGGCGCCGATAATGCGCGTGGAAAGTCCCCATGACGTGGTTTCGACGAATTGCAGCGTGTTGCTTTGATCCACGAATTGAATCTCGAACGCCTTGGCGAAGTTCTGCCCGAAGTAATGCGAGGTTCCCGCTTGCAGCGCTTTTTTGTCCTGCATCATGCCTTCGATGGAGGTGGTGATTTGCGCGCCCGCGAATCTTTCGGT
>DZBA01000157.1 GCA_022729775.1 Anaerolinea thermophila
TTGATGTATGACGCCGCATTGTTCGGCAATCTGTTTTTTGGTCAGGTAGTTTCCTGCGGGGATGTATGTCATTGTTCGTCCTTTCGGTTGTGCCATTTTTTGAAGATGAGGAAATAGCCTGCTGTATAAATATCGTCACTGCACGCGCCGAGCCAGCCGACCCAAAAGATGGCGGCGGCAACGTGGAACATGGTTTTATGAACAACCATGCTCCACACCAGCGGCAGGAATAGAAACCCGACAAAGGCAGGCATGAGCAAAATAGCCATGTTCTTTCCGTCAGTTGTACGGCGGTGACGCATTCGAGACCAGCCATCATCCACGCGCGGATTCAGTCCCCAATACCAGGCGGGGATATAGTGCAGCAACTCGTGCGCCAAGTTGGGCAATAGCCAAATTCTTTTTAGGACATTAAAAAAAGTTTTTCTCATGCTACAATTTGAACGAATCACGGCGGGATACTCCCCACCGTTTGTGGCGGCAGGGAGTATCTTTTACGGTCTTACTTGATGAACCAAGTTGCAACTTCGATGATTGTCGCTATGATAGTCAGGACTATCATAATGGTCATAAACCAGTCGACAAACTTCTTTTCTTCATCATCCCGACCGTTGCCGTGATTTTTCATTTTTCTCACCTCGCTTTCTGTTTAGGATTTCGACGCCGCCCCCGTCGATAGATATATAATACTATATCTTGTATTTATTGTCAAGGGTGAAAATTAGCATTAAACGTTTTACCAATACCGCAACCGCGCAATGCCTTGTATGATGGGGAAAACAGGACACAAGGAAAAACCATGTTTCAAAGAATACTCGCATGGATTCGAGAGGTATTTTCAAAAATGCTAAACCAGTCATCGGTTAAGAGCGCGATGCGCGTGGACGTTGCCATAACGCCGAACATGGCGGAGGCTTTGCAGAAGTGGGCGTTGATTTACGAGAATCGATCGCCCTGGTTGAATTCTGACATTAAGTCGTTGAATTTGGGCGCGGCGATTGCTGTGGAGGTGGCGCGCGCCGTGACACTGGAAATGGAAGTAAGCCTGAGCGGTTCGCCCCGCGCCGATTTTTTGGCGGCGCAGATGAAACCCGCGCTGGCGTTCATCCGCTCGGCGACTGAGTACGCGGCGGCAAAGGGCGGGCTGGTCTTCAAGCCGTACATCAGCGGGGGGACGCTGGCAGTGGATTTTGTGCAGGCTGACCAGTTCTACCCGACGGCGTTTGATTCCAATGGCAACATGACCGCCTGTGTCTTCGCCGACCAGAAGGTCATCGGGTCGGCGTATTACACGCGGATGGAGTATCACGCGCTGACGGCGGAGGGCTACAAAATTCAGAACCGCGCCTTCAAATCCACGACCCGCGACATGCTGGGGCATGAAGTTCAACTGGCGGAGGTTTCGCAGTGGGCAGATTTGCAACCCGAAGCGTTGATTCAAAACGTGACGCGCCCGCTGTTTGCCTATTTCAAGATGCCGTTTGCCAACAATATTGACGTGACTTCGCCTCTGGGCATTTCGTGCTTTTCGCGGGCGGTTGACCTGATTGAGCAGGCGGATAAGATTTGGAGCGAATTGCTGTGGGAGTTCGAGAGCGGTCACAGGGTTTTATATGCCGACGCGCAGGCGTTTGCCAAAGAGACCACCACAGGCTTGCCCGTGTTGCCCAATAAGCGGCTGTACCGCGCTTTGAACATGGGGGCGGGGAAAAGCATTGACGCGCCCGCCTTCTTCCACGACTGGACGCCGACCCTGCGCGAGCAGAACATTTTGAGCGGGTTGGATGCGGTCTTGAAGAAGATCGAATTCAACTGCGGGCTGGCACAGGGAACCATCAGCGACCCCGCCACCGTCGCGCTGACGGCGACCGAGATCAAGATGAGCCGACAACGAACTTACGCGACCATCACCGACGCGCAGAAGTCGCTCCAAAACGCGCTGGACGGCTTGCTGTACGCGATGGACGTTTGGGCGACCCTCGGCGACCTTGCGCCACGCGGAACCTACACGGCAAATTATCACTTCGACGATTCGATTGTGGCAGACCACGACACGCAGTTTAGCCAAGACACGCAAGCAATGGGCTTGGGCGTGATGAGCAAAATTGAATGGCGGATGCGCCAATACGGGGAAGACGAAGCGACTGCAAAGAAGATGGTGGCAATGGCAGAGGCGGAGAAGTCGGCGGCGGGCGAGTTCTTTCAGTAAGGATAAAGGATGCTGACCGCCGACCAACTCGACGCGCTGACCGATTCCATTTCGGCAATTTATGAGGAGTACCAGCAGAGCGTCATCAACGACATTGCCCGCCGTTTGGGGAAGTTGAAATTTGATTCCGCCGCGTGGCAGGTGCAGCGCCTGACCGAAAGCGGGCTGACCTACCAGAACGCCTTGAAGGAACTGGCGAAGGTGACGAACAAGAGCGAGAAGGAACTGCGTGAGGTGTTCGAGAAGGCGGGCGTTCAGGCAATGGAGTTCGACGATGCGATTTACAAGGCGGCAGGGTTGGACCCGCTGCCGCTGAACCTATCTCCTGCAATGGCGCGGGTTTTATCGGCTGGGCTGGCGAAGACCAAAAACGTGATGCGTAACCTGACGCTGACGACTGCCATGTCTGCGCAACAGTCCTTCATCAGCGCGGCGGATTTGGCGTATATGCAAGTTGCCAATGGCGCGATGAGTTACGACCAGGCGATTCGGGCGGCGGTGAAGAAACTGGCAAATGAGGGCGTTTCGGTCATCCACTATGCCAGCGGGCGCAAAGACCATTTGGATGTTGCCATGCGGCGCACGGTGTTGACGGGCGTATCGCAGACGACAGGGCAGATGCAGATGACGCGCGCGGATGAGATGGGCGTGGATTTGGTGCAGGTGTCGGCTCACATTGGGGCAAGACCGAGCCATGCGGCATGGCAGGGCAAGATATTCAGTCTGAGCGGGAAACACGCAAAATACCCAGATTTGGCGGCTTCTACGGGCTATGGGACGGCGGGCGGGCTGATGGGGGCGAACTGCCGACATAGTTTCTATCCCTTCTTCGAGGGCATTTCGGCGAACCATTACAAAGCCGCCGAGTTGAAGCGGTACGCGAATGAAAGCGTGACCTACAACGGGAAGAAGATGGGCGTGTACGAGGCGACACAAGTTCAGCGCGGAATTGAACGCGACATCCGCCGTTGGAAGCGGGAGGCGGAGGCTCTTCAAGTTATTGGCGATGACAATAGCGGAGAACTGGCGAAGGTGAAGGAATATCAATCCAAGATGCGGGATTTCATTTCGCAGATGAATAACCAGGGCAAGCCGTTCAAGTGGAACAGGCAGGGGGTGCGGGAGCAGGTGGTTACAAGTAATCGCCCAAAACTGCAAGATATAAAAAACCTTGCCGCGAATAAAGTTATTAGTATTGGAAATGCAAACCAAAAAATCGTTTCTCGTTGGAGCGATGACATTGAAGGCAACTTGGAAGTTGTATTGACAGGTAAGCAACGCGCTCATTACATTGGAAGGCATAAAGAAATGGGTGAGTTTGAAAAGTTTTTGTTTGATGTTATTGTTGCCCCAGATGAAGTACATAAGAATAAAGCCGATAAAATGATGGCTATTTTCTACAAACAGCAGGATAAGTATCATTATTTGCGCGTTGCTGTTTTAATGCAAAAAACAAAAGGCGATTTACGCCATTCGATTCTATCTTACCGCATAGCGGGATTGGATGAAATTGTATTAGGAAGAAAGCAAGGGAGAATGGTATGGGAAAAATAAAAACTGCGCGGTGGGACTGCCAACTTCCACATTTCTTTTGCCCGCAAGGGGGCGTAGACGGCAGATTCTCTACTTCGCGCAGTTTACTTCTTTTTTTGCTCCGTTCACCGTGCGCCACATCGGTATCGCTCAAGGCTGTGAGGGGCGACTTCTCACCTCAGAGCAATTTGATTTTAGCACACTTGAATTGTGTTTTCAACTGCCGAAGGTTTACAATTTACCCATGACGAATAACAAAAATGTCAAACAGAAACCATGCCCCCATCCGCCAGCGCGTAAATTCGCTTGGTGGGCTTACAACTACAAGACAGGAGAAAATGATATTTTCTGTGTCGGTTGTTGCGAGTGCTGAGGGATGTATTCAAGCGAAACCGACCGAAAACTAAAAGACCCTTGCGGGTCTTTTTTGTTTAAGCGTCCTGCTTGCGGAGTTTGTCGCTGGCGAGGCGGTTGAGGCTAATGCCTTCTTCCTGAGATTGCAGGACAAGGCGGCGGTGCAATTCGGGGGGAACGCGCACCATGAACCTGCCGCTAAACTGCCTGCTGGCGATGGGTTCGGGCGGGGTTTCGCCCTGCGCCAATAGGTCTTTGACAACTTCGGCAACGACCTGCCGAATCCCTTTGAGCGCGGCTTCGGGGCTTTCGGCGAGCCAGCTCAGGCTATGAAATTCGGCGCACAACCCCACGTATTCGCGGTCTTCCTCCGACCATGTGACGCGGTAGGTGTAATGGTCATTCTTCAACATTTCTTTCTGCCTCCAAACGTTCAATTGCGTTCAATACCTGCCTGACCTGGTAGGGTTTTGCCATGCCTTTGTCGTTTTGAATATTGACTCGCGGGTCGCCGACCCAGGGCGTTTTATAGACCCTGTGACTGCCGCCCGCCTGCCGCGCTTCTCCGAAGTAATAATCGCAGACTTTGCACAGGTCGGCGAAGCGAATCCCTTTGGGATTTTTCCTCATTTGCGCGAGCGCGTCTTCCATTTTCGGCATAAATCAATAATACCATTATTGGTATCAAAGTCAAGGACGCCGCGCCTTATCGCTTCAAAAAATGAAAAAAAGTCCTTAAACGTTTTACCAATACCCAAAAACCTTGCAAGTATGTATGATTTGAATAAATCAGTTATCCGCCAAACGTCAAAAGCGGCGGGCGTTGCGAGATGCGACCTCGTAGAAAAGCGTAAACGCGAAGCGCGCGCAAGCGCAAAGGAAAAAAGGAAAACATGAAACGCGAAGATTTGAAGGCTCTTGAACTGACCGATGAAGTCATCGAAAAAATCATGGGACTGCATGGCAAGGGCGTTGAAACCCTAAAAAGCAGCATGACCACCCTGCAAGCCGAAGCGGACGGGCTGAAAAGCCAACTGGCGGAAGCGGGCAAGGCTATCGAAGGCTTCAAGAAGATGGACGTTGAATCCATCCGCGCCGCCGCCGATGACTGGAAAGCCAAAGCGGAGCAGGCGCAAACATCCGCCGCCGCGCAGGTCGCCGCGCTGAAGTTCGATTACGCGCTGGATTCTGCATTGAAGGGCGCAAAGGCGAAAAACTCCAAGACGGTGCAAGCCTTATTGAGCAGGGATGCCTTGAAGTTCAACGAAGCGGACGGCTCGATTGTCGGGTTGAGTGAGCAGTTGGAAAAAATCAAAGCGGACAATGATTTCCTGTTCGAGGACGCGCAGCCGACCCCGCGCCTTGTATCGGGCGGCAATCATCAATCTGTTGCGGGCGACCCCGTTATTTCTGCGATGCGGAAGGCGGCGGGACTGCCAGCGGCGGATAAGGGCAGTGGTCAGTAATCAGCGACCAGTGACCCGTAAAGAGGAGAATTAAGAAATGGCGAATTCAATCGCTCTTGCAAACAAGTTTATGCCCGTGCTGGATGAGATTTTCAAACGCGAAAGCCTCACCGCCATCATGGACGCGCAGACCAAGCCCATCAACTTTTTGGGCGCAAACGAAGTGAAGGTCTACAAGACCTCGGTAGTCGGCATGGGAACTTACAGCCGCGCCAACGGCTACCCCACTGGCGATGTGACGGGAACATGGGAAACCTTGACCCTCGCCTCGTCTCGCGGGCGCGCCTTCAGCCTTGACCGCATGGATGACGAGGAAACTTTGGGCATGGCTTTCGGCACGCTTGCCACCGAGTTTATCCGCGTGAGCGTTGCGCCCGAAGTGGACGCTTACCGCTTCTCGAAGTATGCCAGTTGGAGCGGAATTTCCAGCCCGACCGCTGCCGCGCTCAGTACCGCCGCCGAAGTGATCGCCGCCCTGCGCGTTGCCACCAGCACAATGGATGAGAACGAAGTCCCCGACGGGCGCGCTCTTTTCATCACCCCCACCCTGTTGGGATTGGTTGAAGACCAGGACACGACCAAATCAAAAGAAGTCTTGTCCCGCTTCTCTTCCATCGTCAAAGTGCCTCAGACCCGCTTCTACAAGGGAATCACCCTCGATGCGGGCGCATCCAGCAGCGCGGGCGGATACAGCAAGACCGCGACCACCGGGCGCAACATCAACTTCCTTGCGGTTCATCCCTCGGCGGTGTTGCAGGCTACCAAACTGGCGCAGTTGAAGATTTTCAGCCCCGATGACAACCAGTCTTCAGACGGCTACCTGGCGCAGTACCGCTTGTATCACGACGCCTTTGTGTACGAGAACAAGGTCAGCGGCGTTTATGCGCATGTCAAGGATAGTTAGTCAGTGATCAGTGATCAGTGATCAGTAAACAGTAGTCAGTGAACGCCGTCGAAGGGGCGACCTTTCGGCGGCGATAAGGAGCAAAACATATCATGGTCAAAATGACATCAAACGGCGTGACGATTTCCGTTCTGCCCTCTGAGGTGGATTTTTACAAGCGGGCAGGGTACGCGGTGGACAAGGACGAGCCGAAGCCTGAGCCGACCGCCGCCGAAAAGAAACCCGCGCCAGCCAAAGAGAAGTAAATGTCCTACGCCGATTACGCCTACTATTCGGAAACCTACCTGGGCAGTTCGATTGCCGAGGCGGATTTCCCGCGCCTGGCGCTGAGGGCTTCGGCGCACATTGACCGCATCACCTTTGGGCGGGCGGCGACCCAGACCGACGCCGAGACGGTGGACAAAATCAAGATGGCAACCTGCGCCGTCGCCGAGGAATTGCAGACGCAAGACCAGAGCGGCGGAGCAGACGCGCTGACATCCGAATCGCAAGGCGGCTATTCTGTGACCTACGCGGCGAATTCGACCCGCGCCATGACCAACACCCAGCGGATTCAAACCGCCTCGGCGCTGTGGCTTGAACCTACCTACCTGATGTTCAGCGGGTTCAACGATGGCGAGTACGGCGGAGATTGCAGCGATGAGGACGAATAGCGAACTGACGATTTACAACGTTTACACCGACGCGCTGACCCGCTCGAAGAAGTACCAGCGGAGCGAGATTCGCGGCGCGGTGTGGACATCGGGCAAGTCGGTGTACGTTGCGGGCGTGGGACTGGTCAAGGCGAACACGGCGACCATTCTCATTCCGTTTGCGGCGGGCGCGGCTTACCTCTCCCCCGTTGCGTGGGACGCGCTGACGGTCAAAACTGGCAAGTGGACTTTGCGCGACGGCGATGTAGTGGTGCGCGGCATGGTCGCCGATGAACTGACAGACGCTTTCACCCTCTCAATGCTAAAGGCAAAATACGACGATGTTCTGGTTGTGTCGGCTGTGGAACCCTTCGACCAGGGCAGCGCAAATATGCGGCATTGGCGGGTTGGGGCGAAGTAGGTTGGTATGGCGAAGCCGAGAATTGAGACGCCGAAGGGCAAGATTATTGTGACGAAGACGGGCAGGGCGCAGTTGCGCTTCAAGACCGAATTCCGCGCCGACTTCAAGCAGAAGTGGCAGGGGCG
>DZBA01000158.1 GCA_022729775.1 Anaerolinea thermophila
AAGAAATTTCAGTTGTCGCAAATCAACGGACGTGCTATCATTGCCCCGTGAATTCCATTCTTAATACAGTTTGTCTTGATACGCTGAAAATGCCAGCGCAGAATATTCAGGTGTTGATTGACTCTTACGGAGAGCGCCAAAAAACAGGTGTGCTTGAAGTTATCTACGCTTCAGAAAAAAGTTTGTATTTATTTTTCAGGCGTGGGGATATTATTAACACATACCTTCTTCTGCCCCACGGCTGCCAACCGCTGCCCTCGGAGCGAATCCGCGAGTGGATTCGCTCTGCTGGCGCTGCCTATGTAAAGGTAATTCCATTATCGTCATTTGGCGTTTTGATATTCAAACTACTCATTCAGTCATTTGCAAACGGCAGGGCAGCGCCTTTTTCCTCGCCTGCCGAGCTTGACTTGCAGTTGGGGCGCGCTGTGCGTGAATCTCAGCCGTCGCTGGCGCTGGTAACTTGGGACTCTGCTGTTGGCTGTATTTTGTTTGCGCCGAGTTGCGATCCGAAATTTATTTTTGTTTCGCAGGACATCATTCTTGATGAAGTGGGCAGTTATAAGGTTTTTTCTGAGTGGCATGAAAATGATGGGACGCTGACTGTTTTTAATCCCGCGTTTTCTGTTCAAGCCTGGCAGGAATACTACCTGCGTAGAGCCTTTGCTGATTTGTTCGAGCGCATCCTAAGCCGCTTTGAAGTGATGACAGGGCGCGTGCTGGTTGATTCTTTGCTTCGGCTGGTGGCGGTGTTTGCGTCCCGTCAAAACTTGGATATTGTCATTACGGCTCGCAGCGTGACAGACCGCGAAGTTTTTTCATCGCCAGAATCTGCTGCCGCCAGCTATCGTTTGCTTTTGAGCGAAGTGTTCGAACATTTTTCCGCAGTGATTGGACCGCGGCTGTACGCTTCCATATCGCGAGAGGTTGTGGCTGACTTGCCAGAGTGGGAACGTGAGGCAGTTCAAAATTTTTCACTTCTTCCGAAAGGACATTTTTATGAATAAAGAAATCAGGGACACACATCGCTTCCCCCCCATGCTGGTTAATCTGGCGTATTCGTTTGTTTCCGTTCTCCTGCTTGTCGCGTACGTCTATATTTATCAGTACGCCCCGCTTCCCAATTCACTGAATGATATTTTTCTTGGTTGGACTACGCCGTTCATTGCGCTGGTGGTCGCAGCGATAGCGACTTTGATTTATTTTTATTACTACCCCGGCGATTTTCCGCGTAACGTATGGTTATATCTGGCAATGGGCTGCTGGTTTTGGTTTGTTGCTGAGGTGCTGTGGGTCATCATAGACCAGCCTATCAGCATTGCGGACGCGCTTTGGGTATGCGGCTTTGTCTGTTTTACTATCGCGTTTTATTATCAATACTCCATTGTGTTCCCATCAAAAAAACGGCGCATTATTTCCATCGCAATTGGCGCGTGGGCGCTTGCTGTGATCCTCCCATTGGCTGTCTTATTGGTTACAGGGACGTTCACTTTTGCGTCTTATATCAATTATTATTATCCAGTTGCCGATTTGTTCGTAGGCGCTGCGGGGATTGCGCTCATGTTCGTCTTTCAAGGCGGGGCGTTATTGCGCCCCTGGTTGGGATTGGTCGTTTTTGGCGCATCCGACTTGTTCTATGCGTGGGCTGAACAAACTGGCTTGTACGAAACATCTGATATGCTTACGCTTGCCATTGACTCAACTTATGTTGCCGCATACATGCTTCTTGGATTTGGATTCATCGGGCATTGGATATTGATTAACTACGGCTTGCGCGGAAGACAGCGGTCATAACAATTCATTAGGAGCATTTGCCTTATATGTTTGAAACCCTTACTGGACGACTGAATCAAATTTTTGATCAACTGCGGCGGCGCGGAAAATTATCCGAAGCCGATGTGGATGCCGCAATGAAGGAAGTGCGTCTCGCGCTTATCGAAGCGGATGTGCATTTTAGCGTTGTGAAAACATTTATCGCCCGCGTGCGCGAGCGCGCTGTTGGCGCGGAAGTTTCGCGCGCGCTCAACCCCGGTCAGCAGGTGATCAAGATCGTTAATGAGGAATTGGTTCAAACATTGGGCGAACCCGCGCCGCTCAACCTCACGGGACCGAAGCCGCGCGTGATTATGATGGTGGGCTTGCAAGGCGCGGGCAAAACAACCGCATCGGGCAAACTCGCGCGCTTATTAAAATCCAAAGGCGAGCGCGTGCTGTTGGTGGCTGGCGACCCGTATCGCCCGGCGGCTATTCAACAATTGCAGCAGCTCGGTCAGCGGATTGACGTTGAGGTCGAGACCGATACATCCCTCACGCCGCCAGAACTTGCGAAGCGCGCGCGCGATAAAGCCGAAAAGGGCGGGTATACGCTTGTGATTGTGGATACGGCTGGGCGTTCACAAATGGACGCGCAGCTCATGGATGAGTTGAAAGCCATTGCCGCCAACGTCAACCCGGTGGATATTTTGCTTGTGGTGGATTCGATGATCGGTCAAGAGGCGTTGAACATTGCACAGGGATTCCGCGATGCGATTCAACTCACGGGTTTGGTCTTTACCAAAATGGACGGTGATTCGCGCGGCGGCGCAGCCATCTCGATTCGGTCTGTGACTGGCGTCCCCATTAAATTCATCGGCACAGGTGAAAAACTCGACGCGCTCGAAACCTACGACCCGACGCGCTTGTCCTCCCGTATTTTGGGCATGGGCGATTTGATTGGACTCATCGAAAAAGCCGAAGCCGCGTATGACGTCAAGACCGCTGAAAAGCAAGTGCAAAAAATGGTCAAGGGACAATTTACGCTGGAAGATTGGCTTGACCAAATGAAGCAAATGAAGAAGATGGGTCCGCTTGCGCAGATTATGGATATGCTGCCCGGTCAAATGGGACAAGCCGTGCGCGGCATTGACCCTTCGGCGATTGAAAAGACATTCAAACAGTCAGAGGCAATTATCAATTCGATGACGCTCAAAGAGCGGCGCGACCCCGATGTCTTGAACGCTTCGCGCAGGCGGCGCATTGCCGCTGGGTGCGGCATGGAAGTTCAGGATGTAAACCGCTTAATCAAGCAATTCCGCGAAGCGCAAAAGATGATGAAGATGTTCCAAAAAACAGGCGGGCGTGGAATGTCTAATTTGTTTGGATAATGATTTACGATTTCATCGCGCTGGATGCAACATCCAGCGCGGTATTTTATCCCGCATTTTCTACGAACTTAATCAGCGTCTCTATTCCCTTTTCGATGGGACTCGCGTCAATATATTCATTGACAGTATGCGCGCCGCCGCCTGTGGTGACGCCCATCACAACAGTTGGGATGCCCATACTAAAGGGGATGTTTGCATCTGTCGAGCCGGAGATTAACACAGCGTTTAGACCTTGCTCGTTGACGCATTTAACCGCGAGTTTGACCAACTCATGATTTTTAGAAATTTCCCCCGCTGGGCGTTGACCGATGACCTCGGCGGTTATTTTTACGCCTTCGCGGCTTGCGTTGATGATGACATCTTCCACTTGATGAATGAGTTTTCCAAGCGCGGCGATGTCTTCGGAGCGCAGGTCGAGCTCGCATTTTGCTTCGGATGCCAGTACGTTGATTCCCGTTCCGCCGCCAAAGGTGCCGACGTTCATCGTAGTGCGCGGGTCGCGCGGCAATTGCATCCCGGTTAACTGAGTGACCAGCGCGGCAAGTTCATGCACTGCGGAGGGTTGTCCGTAATCTGACCATGAATGTCCACCCGCAGTTTTGGCGGTGATGCGATACCTGCGCACGCCGATTGCGCGGTGGTAGACATACCCAAGCGCGAGACCTTCCAATACCAAATAGCCGATCACATCTGTATTGAAACGTTCCACCACGCCGCGCATTCCGCGCAAATCGCCGAGACCTTCTTCGCCGACATTGGCAACAAACCAGACATCATGATTCAACATGATATTTTTTTCGCGCAGCCCCCACAAGATGCCGAACAACGCCGCCACGCCAAGCGAGTTATCCCCAATGCCGGGCGCGATGATTCTTCCGCCCTCTTTTTTGATTTGTAAATTAATACTGGTTGGAAAGACTGTATCCAAATGCGCCGAGACGATAAGCGGCTTGGCTTTTTTTTGCTTTCCCGCAAGACGCGCGTATACATTTCCAAGCGAGTCCATGGATACGTCTTTTAAATTTTCTTTGGCAAAAAGGTCGCGCACAAATTCGCCGCGTGGACCTTCTGCAAAAGTCGGCGCAGGGATTTGTTGAATTTCGAGGGTAAGGTCAATGATTTTGTCGGCTAGTTTGTTCATGGGGCAAGTATACACGGAACTAAATCTCGCGCACCATTTCTTTTAATGCAAACACCCGCGCTTCTGCGAGTCCCGGCATCACGTCTAATGGGTAGAACGGTCCGCTGCCTTCCACTTTCAATGATGCGGAGATATTTCCATGCAGCGCTGCTATCAATGGGTCGTTTGTTTTTTCGTAGCCTGCCAGAAACCCGCCACAAAACGCGTCGCCCGCGCCGGTTGGGTCTACTACGCGCGAAGGATATGCGGGGATTTCGTAACGGCGGCTGGCGGTGACATCATATAACAGTTGCCCGCTCTTCCCGCGTTTGATGATGACCACGCGCGGACCATATTCGCTGACTCTGCGCGCCATTTCCCATAGGTCGTTGGTCTCGCCCCAAAACAGCGTGCGCAGTTCCTCTTCTGATGGCGAAAAAATATCCACGCCTTGCAGGGCAATCCGCAGTTCGCGCCAAAGCGCGGGAGTCATGTATTCAAGCGCGGGGTCGAGGCTGATGATTTGAGTCGCGCCGCCTTTGAAAAGATTTACCATTTGGCTTTGGCTGGTGAAATCAAAAGGGCAGAGGTGAACATACGCGGCGTTACGATAATCCTTTGGCACGTCGCGGACTGATGGCGATATGGGATGTATTTCGCGCGGGTTTTTCCTTGTGTCTTCCGCCGTTTGATACCCAAGCAGGGATTTTGGAAAATTCAACTGACGCCGCGCAAAGTGCGAAACCGCGTTTGTGGTACTGCGTTCGAGCGTTTCGGTAAAGGCGATGAAGCGGCGCGGGTCAATGTTCTCCACCCCCGCAATGATTTGAATTCCGCGCGCGTCTAATCCATATCGCTCAAGGTCGCGGATCCATTGGCGCGGGTAGTTTTCGCTAACGCGCGCGATCAAGCCCGCGTGCGAATCCCATACCGCGAGTCCGCCTGCGGCGTAGAGTAAATTTCCACCGGGCGTGTCAATTAGCGGCGGGCTGGAAGGCGGCAGGATATATTCGCGGTTGAGCATGCCTGCAATGACAAATTTCGGCTGCATATTATCGGGGAGCTTTCAAGGTTTGCGCCAGCCGCGCGTAGAAAAGCGCGGTGATGATTCCAAGCGCGATTTCGATCCAATAAACGAACGTTTCGGCGTGGAGGAAGATTCCGACTCCAAAGACCAGCGCGATCATCACAACCCAAACTGTCAAGTGATTGAACGGCTGCGCAGCGAATTTCCACTTTGCCAATTGAAGCAAAAGAATCATCGCAACCAACGTTAACGCCAGCGCGAATATCCAAAATAGATAAGGATTTTGGGAAATTAATTTAACTGTGCGGTGGATGCGTATTTCTTTCAAATATAAAATAATGGGAAAGTGAACGTATAGAAAGAGCAGGGAGTTTTTCCCGAGAAAGGTTAACAAGCCGTTTGGGAAATTTCTAAGCGGAATGATTTTGAGCGCGAAGAAAGTGGAGAATACCAAAATGCTGCACACTAGAAAATATCCAAGCGACATATCCCATTTGTTTTCGACATCGAGCGGAAAGTTCCGCACCCGTAAAGTGAACAAGAGCGCGCCAAAGCCCAACGCCAGCGCAAGATTTGCCGGGCGATTTGCGCGGTAGGCAAATATCCCAAAGAAAAAAAGAAAGAGCCAGGGGAAGATGGGAAAGATGCCGGGCGGAAACAATAAGTTGGTAACGCCAACAATGGACACATTTTGAAATAACGCTTGCAGCGCGAACTTCATTCCAAACGCAATAAATCCCAGCAGCAGGTACATCCACGCGGGCGGGCGGAGATAATATTCGAGCAAGTATACGAGCGCGGAGCCGACGGCAATCATTTGGATAATGTCGAATTCGATTTCTTCCAAAAAGCCGGGGTCGGTGATGCGGTTGAAACTAAAGCCGAGCAGAATCAAAAAGAGGTAGGTGAGCAATACGCCGCGCGGTTTGTATTTCTGCGCTTGCAGGGCGGCGGTCACTCCAGCAGCGGAGTAGAACAGCGCGGGCGCGAGTCCGCCCCAGAATTTGAAGCGCTCATATCCGCCCATGTTCAAACTCGAATGCGCGACAATCATCACCAGACAGCCGACGCCTTTTAGAATATCAATGGACGAATCGCGTTTGGCTGCGGCATTCATTTTTTCATCCACGTGGGGCGCAGGGATGCCACTTTTTTATATACCGGGCAGTTCGGTTGATGCGCGCCCGGTAAATATCCTGTGGACATGAGAAATTCATTGACGATTTCTCCGCCGGTGAAAGTGAAGGTTTTTTTGAAAAGTTTTGTCCATTCTTCCCTTGTCAGCGGATGATGCGCGTCGAGCCAGCCTTTGAACGATCCAAATTCTTTTTGCAGTTCGAGAATTTTCTGCGCGTTGACAATTGCCGCGTTGACTTTCAATCGGTTGCGGATGATGCCCGCGTCGGATAATAAACGCGCCCGGTCTTCTTCCCCGTATTTTGCAACTTTCTTGATGTTGAATTTATCGTAGGCTTTGTGGAAGTGTTCCGCTTTTTTAAGAATGGTAATCCACGACAGCCCCGCCTGATTGATTTCCAATACAAGGCGCTCGAAGAGCTCGTCGTCGCTTTTGATGGGAAAGCCGTATAGCGTGTCGTGATAGTTCTTGTTCAAGACCTGAACGCAATAACTACGCAAAAGGAATAGCGCTTTCAACAGATTTAATCCTTTGAGAGCATTTTGAGAAATTAACATGTAGACCAAGCCGGTTTCTTTGATAAGACAATTTTATATACTGGGCAGTCTGGGAAATGGGCGCCTGGGAGGTAGCCCGTGCTCATTAGAAATTCTTTGACAATCTCCCCACCTGTGAATAAAAAGGTGCGTTTAAAAATCTTAGTCCAGTTTTCCAGGGATTGGGGATGCTGGCTATCCAACCACCCTTTAAATGAAACATGCTCACCGCGTAGGCTTTGGATTCGCCGGGCATTTTCAATGGCGGCATTTACTTTTAGTCGATTTCTGATTATCCCAGCATCATTCAATAATCGAGAACGATCAGATTCTGTATAGGCTGCGATTGTATCAATATCAAATTGATTGTATGCCATGCGGAAATTATCCGCTTTTTTCAAAATAGTAATCCATGAAAGTCCTGCCTGGTTGATTTCAAGAATCAAACGCTCAAACAACAAATTGTCATCAACGAGTGGAAAGCCATACTGAGTATCGTGGTAAACACGATTATAGATATCTTCCGGGTGAGAATTACAGTAGTCGCAGTAAGTGGTCATATTTATATTTTACTATCCCTTTTGAAATAACGAGGTCCTGGACTAGCAAATCATCAGTACATCATGCCAAAAACATTCTGTTTTTGGATTGGCTTTGAAATTATTAG
>DZBA01000159.1 GCA_022729775.1 Anaerolinea thermophila
CGCGCTACACCGACCGCAAAACGCTGGAAATCTTTTTGATGGCGGTAAATGGCAAGGTCAACTCGCTGCTGACCGAGCAACTGCAAATGCTCGGCGTGAACGCCTTTGGCTTATGCGGACTCGACGGCAAGTTAATGCAAGCAGTGCGCAAAGAGTCAGTACAGAGCATTGAGAATGGCAAGCGCAAAATCATCCGCGATGATTACACGGGCAAAATCGAAAAAATCAACAGCGAACTGCTGGAGATGTTGATCAACGCGGGATACATGCCCGTGATTGCGCCCGTGGCAGTCAGCGAAAAAGGCGAGGCGTTAAACGTGGACGCAGACCGCGCGGCGGCGATGGTTGCTTCGGCGCTGAAGGCGGAGAATCTTTTATTGCTCACGGCAGTGCCGGGGCTGATGAGAAACTTCCCCGATGAGTCCACGCTCATTAAACACCTGCTGCAGAGTCAACTTGGGGCGGCGAGCGAATCCGCGCAGGGGAGGATGAAGAAGAAAGTCCTCGGCGCGGAAGAGGCGTTGAATGGCGGCGTCAAGCGCGTCATCATCGCGGACGGACGAATCATGAATCCGATTTCAAATGCGCTGGCAGGAAACGGAACGGTAATTGAATAAATGCAGAATTCAGAATGAAGAATGCAGAATAAAATTCTTCACTCTTTTTTTCATTCAAAGGAGATTTCCATGACTACACAAAAAACCGTTGACCTGCGAACTCGCACGAAAAATTACGCATTGAGAATTATCCGCATGTATCGGAGTCTGCCAAAAAGCGGAGAGGCAAAAGTCATTGGGAATCAAGTCTTGCGCAGCGGAACTTCGGTGGGCGCGCAATATCGTGAGGCGTGCCGCGCCAAGTCGCCAGCAGATTTTGTGAACATGATGAAAGGCTCGCTAAAAGAATTGGACGAAACCGCCTATTGGCTGGAATTGCTGGTGGAAGCGGAAATTCTTCCCGCCGCAAAACTTACCGACCTGCAAAAAGAAACCGATGAGTTGATTGCGATTTTTGTCGCATCTATCAACACATCAAGCCGAAATCAAAACAAGTGAAGAATGTAGAATGAGGAAGTCAGAACAAAATTCTTCATTCTATATTTCTCATTCTACATTGGAGTTTTATGGACATCATCGAAATCGAAAACAAACACGGCGCAGGCACATATGCCAAGCAAAACTTAATCATTGTGCGCGGAGAGGGCGCGTCCTTATTTGATATAGATGGCAACGAATATCTCGATTGCGCTTCGGGTCATGGCGTTGCAAATCTCGGACACGGAAACAAAAAAGTCGCCGAAGCAATTTACAAGCAGGCAAGCACGTTAATCACCTTGTTTGAATCTTTCCCCAATGACCAACGCGCCATGCTCATGCAAAAAATCACATCGTTGGTGGATGGGCTTGACCGCGTCTTCTTTTGTAATTCAGGAACGGAAGCGGTGGAAGCAGCGATTAAATTCGCGCGGCTTTCCACGGGACGCAAAAACATCGTTGCCGCAATGCGGGCATTTCACGGCAGGACGTATGGCGCGTTATCCGCGACGTTCAACAAAAAATACCGCGAAGGATTTGAACCGCTCGTGCCGGGCTTTAGCCACGTTTCGTTCAACAATATCGAAGCGTTGGATAAAGCCGTCAACGAGGAAATCGCCGCCGTGATTTTGGAAGTGGTGCAGGGCGAAGGTGGTTTGTATCCAGCGTCTGTGGAATATATCCAAGCCGCGCGGCGGATTTGCGACGAGCGCGGCGCGTTGCTCATCATTGACGAAATCCAAACGGGATTTGGTCGCACGGGCAAAATGTTTGCCATTCAACATTACGGCGTCACGCCAGATATTCTCACCTGCGCGAAATCCCTCGCGGGCGGAGTTCCCATGGGCGCGGTGTTAATTGGCTCGCGGGTGAAGAATCTCGCGCCCGGAGTCCACGCCACGACTTTTGGCGGAAATCCGCTTTCGTGCGCGGCTGCCAACGCGGCGTTGGATGTCATCATCGGCGAGGATTTGCCCGGTCAGGCGGCGGCGAAAGGCGCGTACCTGATGGACAAGTTGAAAGCGATTAATTCACCCAACATCCGCGAGGTGCGCGGACTCGGCTTGATGATTGGAATCGAGATGAAGCAAAAAGTCGCGCCGTATCTTAAAACTTTGCAAGAGAAAAAAATCATCGCGCTCAACGCAGGTATGACGGTGATTCGCCTGCTGCCTCCGCTGGTCATTACCTACGAACAAATTGACCGTTTGGTGGAAGCGCTGACGGAAGTGTTGACCAGTGAAATGAAGAATGCAGAATGATGAATGAAGAAAATGTAAAAACATTGATTGGGTTAGTTTCCCAGTACAGTCCGTCGGGTCAGGAACGCGGCGCGGTGGAATATTTAGTTGCGCGGATGAAATCGCTCGGCTATAACGACGCGTTTATAGACGATGCGGGGAATGCTGTCGGCGTAATGGGAAAAGGTGCGAAGCAAATTGTTTTTTTGGGACATATTGACACCGTCCCCGGCGAAATCCCTGTGCGCGTGGACGGCGATATTTTGTACGGTCGCGGGTCGGCGGACGCAAAAGGTCCGCTGGCGTCATTTACCGATGCGGTGGCGAAGGTCGGCGCGGTGGATGGCTGGCAGTTTGTGGTCATTGGCGCGGTGGAAGAGGAGCGCGATTCTGAAGGCGCGCGCTTTGTTGTGGGTCAATACAAACCTGATTTTGCCATTATCGGTGAGCCAAATCAATGGGACAGGGTTGCGCTGGGATACAAAGGCAGCGCGTGGGCAAACATCACCATTACACGCGGACAGGCGCACACCGCCAGCGGCGAAGAGACCGCAGCCGAAGCGGCGGTGGAGGCATGGCTGAAAATCAAAGCCTACGCCGATGCGTTCAACAGCGATAAACCAAAAGCATTTGATAAATTACTCATCACCTTGCGCGGCATGGAATCGGATTCAAATGATTTTGAACAGGTGGCAACCTTAAAGGTCGGTGTGCGTTTGCCCGTGACCGTTTCGCCCCAAGACTGGTATAAAATATTAAATGAAACCCTAAAGGTCTCAGAGACCTTTAGGGTTTTGGTGGAACCCATCGGCTTTGCGCTTCCCGCCTGGGGATGCGAGAAAAACACCCCGCTGGTTCGCGCCTTCTTGAGCGGAATCCGCGCTCAGGGCGGCGAACCCAAATTCGTTTACAAAACAGGCACAGCGGATTTGAACATCGTCGCGCCGGTATGGAAATGTCCCGCGCTGGTTTACGGACCCGGGGATTCCGCGCTGGATCACACGCCCAATGAACACATCAAATTGGATGATTATCAAAAGGCGGTGGACGTGTTGAGCGCGGCGTTAGAGAAGTTAACATCGTAGGGGCGGGATTATCCCGCCCCCGCAAAATCATTTGGGGATATCATTCAAGTCATACGGCGTAATTTGATAGACGTAATAATTTAGCCAGTTTGCATATAACAGATTCGCATGTCCACGCCAGCGGACAACGGGCGGCTGCGCGGGGTTATCTTGCGGATAATAATTCTTGGGGACGTGAATCGGCAGCCCTTTATTCACGTCGCGGTCATATTCGCCCTTGAGAGTTTGCGGGTCATATTCCGAATGTCCCGTGATGAATAAGTGCCTGCCATCTTTGGATGTAACAATATACACGCCCGCGTCATCCGACTCCGCGAGGATTTTTAACTCCGCGACTTTTTCAATATCCTCACGGCGGATTTCGGTGTGACGCGAGTGCGGCGCGAGGAAAATATCATCGAAGCCGCGCATGAGACTCTCTTCACGAGAAAGGACGCGATGTTCAAACACGCCGAACATCTTGCGCGGCAATTCATATTTGGGGATGCCGTATTTATGATACAGCGCGGCTTGCGCTCCCCAACAAATATAAAACGTGGATTCAACATGGGTCTCAGCCCAGTCCATAATTTGCGTGAGCTCGTTCCAATAATCCACTTCTTCAAAAGGAAGATGTTCGATGGGCGCGCCAGTGACAATGAGACCGTCGAATTTTTCATGCTTGACATCGTCGAAGGTGACATAGTGTTCGAGCAAATGATCCGCGTCTGTGTTCTTGGATTCATAAGTGGCGGTGTGCAGCAGCGTAATTTCCACTTGCAGCGCAGAGTTGGACAATAACCGCAGGATTTGCGTTTCGGTGGCGATCTTGGTCGGCATAAGATTCAAAATCGCAACGCGCAGCGCGCGGATGTCCTGATGAAGCGCGCGGTCTTCATCCATGACGAAAATATTTTCGTTTTCAAGGACTCCGCGCGCGGGCAGGGTGGTGGGAATTTTTACAGGCATGGCTGAAATTATGAATTTTGAATTCAGAATTATGAAAAGAATTCATATTTCATAATTCTGAATTCATACTTTATGAAAGCGCTTGATTCAAGTCCCAAAGAATGTCGTCAATATCTTCGAGACCAATGGAAAGGCGGACAAAGTCCGGGCTGACACCAGCGGAGATTTGCTGTTCTTCGGTCAGCTGGCTGTGGGTGGTCGAGCCGGGGTGAATGGCAAGGCTGCGCGAGTCACCCACGTTGGCAACATGGCTGAACAGTTGCAGGCTTTCGATGAATTTTCTGCCCGCTTCCAATCCGCCTTTGACGCCGAATCCCATCATTGCGCCGGGACCTTTGGGGAAGTATTTCTTCGCGCGTTCGTAGTCAGGATGCGAGGCAAGCCCCGGATATTTGACCCAGTTTACTTTCGGGTGCTTCTCCAAAAATTCCGCGACGGCTTGCGCGTTTTGGACATGGCGGTCCATGCGCAGGTTGAGCGTTTCGATGCCGAGCAAAGTCTGCCACGAGTTGAAAGGCGATTGGCACGCGCCGATGTCGCGCAGGACGTGAACGCGCGCCTTGATTGCAAACGGCGGAAGTCCTGCGCCCGTGAGCGATGAATATACGAGTCCGTGATAGGAAGGGTCGGGCGTGTTGAAATTTTCGAACTTGCCATTGCTCCAGTCATAGTTGCCGCCGTCCACGATGATGCCGCCGATGGATGTGCCGTTGCCCGTGATGAACTTCGTCGTGGAATGGGTGATGATGTGCGCGCCCCATTCAAACGGGCGGAAGAGATACGGCGTGGCGAAGGTGTTGTCAATCATCAAAATCAACTGGTGTTTGTTTGCTATCGCGGCGACTTCTTCAAAGGGGAAGACGGAAATATCGGGGTTGCCGAGAGTCTCGCCGTAGATGATTTTGGTATTCGGCTGAATCGCGGCTTCAAAGTTCTTCGGGTCGGAAGGGTCAACAAAGGTGACTTGAATTCCCAATTTTGGAAATGTGTATTTGAACTGGCTGTATGTTCCGCCGTATAAGCGCGATGAAGAAACGATATGGTCGCCCGCGCCGCACAGCGTAAAGATTGCCTGTGTCTGCGCCGCGTGTCCCGAACTGGCTGCAAGCGCGGCGACTCCGCCTTCGAGCGATGCAATGCGCTGCTCTAAAACATCGGTGGTGGGATTCATCAAGCGCGTGTAAATATTTCCCAATTCTTTCAGCGCGAACAAATTCGCGGCGTGTTCCGTGTTCTTGAACTGGTAGCTCGTGGTCTGGTACAACGGTACGGCGCGGCTGCCCGTTACGGGGTCGGGGCTGTATCCCGCGTGAAGTTGGCGGGTGGCAAAACCTAACTTGCGTTCTTTGATTGTGGACATTGGAAAACTCTCCTCATAATAAGATTGTACCCGCCCTTCAGAAGAGATAATTTTGGATGTCATTGCGAGCGTACCTTGCGAAGCAATCTCCTGTTAAGACGGGATTGCGCACTGCGCACCAGCGCAAGTGTCGTCGCTGCGCTCCTCGCAATGACATTAAAAAAACCTCTCCTGAAAGTACAAGAAGAGGCATACGTCTACACCATCCTCTCATCTTCCAGATATGAACGGCTTGCGCCATTCTTATTTGCCGAATTTGGCACCTTGTGTGTTAGTTGTTAGTCTCATAGTCTTTGGTCACATAGTCGTTGTGTGACTATCAGACTATTTGACTACTAGACTATTTGACTACCTCACTGGTTGCCGAGGCTTCGCAGGGTCGGTCCCTCCGCCTCTCTGGATAAGAGCGAGTATTTAATTGGGCGGGTTTATATCATATTCGGACAAGATGTGTCAAGGTTTTTTGCCGGGTAACTTTCAGGAAAATGAAAACGCATGACCAAAATAGCCATACGTTGATAAGACTCATTTGCACCTGCTACGGCGCGGATGTTGCCGTTTCTTCGGGCGCGCTTGTGGGCAGTTCGGTTGCCAGCGGTTCGTCAGTTGCGGATGGTTCTATTGTCGTATCAGCTTCCATAAGTTTGTTTTGGATATAGACGGTTAGTTCATCAAGATTCCATTCGTCATCTACGGATATAGCTTTATTGTTTGCTATTACATATATGGCGGTGTTTGAGTTTATAGACATATAATCTCCCGAATTTATCTTTGAAGAAGGACCAATGTCTTTTTTTAGAAAAAGAAAGTATCTTGAGTCGCTTTTGAAAATGGGTTGTCCTGAATCTGACCAACGAACTTTTTCGGTCTCACCAATAAAAGAACGAACGCGTATCACAGGCTTGTTATAACTACCTTTTAAAACTTGTTCGACTGAAATGAGCGAATCTGTAAATAATCCGCCAGCAAGGAAAATTTCCTTAGGAATAGCGTTTTTTACATCTTTTCCGTTAGGTGCAAGCCATTGGCTGGGAAGTGAATGCATTACCTTTCCAATTAAGATTATCTCGGATTTTTCTATTTTTTCTTCCATAGTTAGCGACTCGACAGATGCATTATTTGTAATGACTATCTTTTCTTTATTAGAATCATCATAAAAAAATTCTTTTTTGCCGCTTTTAAAATACCCCATCACACCTAGCAAAGTAATTCCTGCAAGCAAATAAAGTATCAAGTATTTTTTGTCCATAATAAAATTCCTTTTTATTATTTGTATAATATATACGATAGCGATTCGAATTTTCAGGGGTATTGATAATTAATCCCGTCAATGTCGTAAGTGGTAAGATCGCTTTTACTGATTTCGCCTGTCGCTACAGAATAATCCATTGTTGCCTCAGAACAATTTTCATCATACATATCGGAAAGATAAAGCCAATGACCAAACTCATGTGTCATCACATTCTGTACGCTAAAAGACATGCCAGTAGGCGGAGTGCTAGTATCCCAACTTTTAAGAGGATTAATTTTAGTGTATGCCATTTCATATGAGCCACTACTATCTGGAATAGCGGCTGTGCCTGCTAATATAGTATCGTCTAACGGTACTTCATACTTCACAACATTGTTAGAGAAATACCCATATGAAAATATAAATCGACTAGGTAAAACATCTGTCCAAGTGTTGGCAGCAGCGTTAATTGAGGTGAACCAAGAGTCTGGAATGCTCGAATCAATAACATATGACACATTATTGACAGACCACGAAGGTCCACTTTGCCAGCAAGTTCCACTACCATGATCTCTTGATATCGGAAGAGCTGTAGGTGAGCCTGTTGAGGTAAGGGTATGTGTTGGGTTTGGAGTTGGCGTGCTGGTTGCCGTAGCCGTAGGCGTAACTGTCGGCGTGGGGACAGGCGGCAGGGTGGATAACTGAAAAAGCAAAGGTGGACCA
>DZBA01000160.1 GCA_022729775.1 Anaerolinea thermophila
CCGAGCCGCGTCCTGAGTCATCACCCGGCGCGCCGATGGCTGCCTTGCCGCCCGCGTACGCAACCGATGCGCCGAACAGGTCGCCCGCCGCGCGGTCACTGGCGATGAGTTTCGCCGCCTGACCCCACGCGCCGGAACCGAACGCAAACACATACGCCGCGCCCGCGCTGCTGTCGTCGCCGGGGGCGCCGACCACTGCGGTCGTTCCGTTCACCAATACCGATGAGCCGAAGGCGTCATTTGCCGCGCCGTCGCTCGCTTTCAGTTTGATGGTCTGCTGCCAATTTTCACCCGTGCGGGTGAAGATGTATGCCGCGCCCGCGTTCAAACCGAGGCTGACATCCTGCGGCGCGCCCACCAACAGCACATCGCCGGAGAGCGAGACCACGCTGCCGAAGCCCTGTCCCGCGTATTCGCCATCGCTCGGCGAAAGTTTCGCCTGTTCTGTCCAGTTGGCGCCGCTCTTCGTAAAGATGTACACCACGCCCGGGTATTGTCCCACGCTGTAGTGGAAGGAACCCGCGCTCTCACTGTATCCGGCTTCGTTCGCGCCGAAGGCGATCATCAAGCCGCGCATCGTATCCATGACCTTGTTCGCGGGGACATCCTGCCAGTCCGCGACGAGCGCAGGTCCGCTGTTCACATCCGCGACGGGGACTACCGCGCCGAGTGAGTCCACCAGGCGGAATTCCCAATCGCCCCCGCCGTTCTCGCGCATCTCGACGAAGTAATCGTCTTCCGCGAGGCGGGTCGTGCCGGACGCTACGTTGTTGCTGCGCAGGAAGTCCGTGATGGTGTCTGTTATTGGGTTCTTGTCTGTGATCGAAATCGAGGAACGCGCCGCGCCGATTGCCAGCGTGTTGCCATCCCATGAAACCGATTGTCCGAAGTTGGTCGTGTCTTTCGCGCCCACGCCGTCGAGTTTGACTTGCTGCCGCCACGAAATCACGCCGTCCACCAACAGCACATGCAACACCAGCGTGCTCAAATTCATGTCCGTAAGGTCAACCGATTCGATGGCGAGGTCGGTCAGCGCGTCCGTGCCGGTCAGTTGGAAGGAGCCAAAGCCGTTCACCACCAGCGGCTCGATGCCGGTGAAGGTGAAGAGGCTGCCATCCACAGTCACCACGCCAGAGCGCGCTTGCGTCGCGCTGGGCGTGTAATTGCCGGAACATTCGCCGTCGCCCGCAAAGCGCAGCAGGTCGCCGGTGACGCTGTTCTCGCCGCCGTTGAAGGTGACGTTCACGGTTCCCGCGGGCGCGCCTTCCACAAAGTCCACGTACAGGGTGTCGTCGCCCTGTCCGCCGTTGAGCGTGACCAGTTGTTCGGTCACCACGTCATTGGCAACATTGAAGGTGTCATTGCCATCGCCCGCGTTGACGGTGATCGCTTCGCGGTAGGTGCCGTCGTCCAGTTTGAAGATGTCGTTCCCAGCGCCGAGTGTGAAGTGGATGTTTTCCATCTCGCGCGTGTACGCGCCGATGTTCATCACGCGCACAGCGGGCGTCGAGGCGTAGCCCAACACAATCGCGGTGTAGAGCGCGGCGCGGGTCAGCGTGTCGCTCTCGTTGAAGATTTCCGCGAAGTCCGCCGCCCATTCGTCCGTGCCAACGGGGAAGATGTCCGTGAAGGTCTTGCCGACGAACGCCAGTGTGTTATCCAGCAGGCTGAACGAGTTGTCGAAGTAGACCGTGTCGGTTCCGCCCTGACCGTTGAGCATGAAGAAGATGTCAATCAGGTCGAGGGTCTTGCCGCCGGTCACGGGCTGACCGATGGTCATGGTGTCGTTGCCGTCGCCCGCGTTGAAGGTGAAGGTCGCGTTGAAGCCGCCGAGCGGGTCGCGGTCATTGTGGACTGCCCACAGCGTGAGCGTATCCGCGCCGCTGCCCGCGTTGAGCGCGACAGTTTCAAACGTCTGATATTTAATTGTCCCGCCGCCGAGGATCGAGATGGTGGTCTCGTCGAGGTGCAGTTCCATCATCTCGCCCGGATTTTCAGGATCGTCCACCATCAAAATCACCGCGTCCGGGTCGTTGGTCACACTGAAGGCGCGTCCGCTGGTGTTGCCGGTGTCGTAGATGAATAACTTGTCGCCTGCAAACGGCAGCCCGCCTTCGATGGTCAGCGTGCCGAGGATGTCATCGAGGGTGTTCGTCACACTGCCGACGTACACGGTATCGAATCCGCCGTTGGTCTTCAGAAGGGTGTTCATACCGGCGGGCGCGGAGCGCAGGTAGAAGGTGTCGTTCTGCGCGCCGAGCGAGATTTCGAGATTTTCGGATGTGGCGAAGGTTATCGAGCCTGCCATGTCCAAACCGGTGACCGTAGAGCCTTCCAAGTAGCCAATGCCGGGGTCGCTTGCGCCGGAGTTATTGACGATGATGTAGTCGCTGCCCGCTTCGCCGAAGAGGTTCAGGTCGCCGAAGATGTATTCCACGCGGCGCAGGTCGTTGGGATGCAAGCCGTATGGCGTGGATTCCACTTCAAAGCGGTCGTTGCCGCTATTGCCGTATACGTTGGTTTCACCGGTGAAGGCGCTGTCCACGCGGAAGGTGTCATTGCCCGTGCCGAGGTACACATTGACTGTTTCCACATCAGAGGACAGGACGTCCGAGTCGTTGCGCGTGCCGAAGTAGATCGAAGCCGCGCAGGAGTTGTCGTCGGTGCAGGGCATCGAACCCAAAGGCACGCTGAACATCTCGTCGCGTTCCATCATCACGCTCAGCCAGGAGTTCGTCCCCATGCCCAAGCCGGTCAGGTTGATGGCGGTCAGCTGTCCGGTCGTGTCGCTGGTGTCGCCGGAGTTGTATGCGTTCAAGGTATCCGTACCGGTCTGACCATAGAAGGTCAGCATTCCGTCAATGTCATGCAGGGTGTCCGCGTCGTTGCCGACGTTGAGCGTGTCGTTGCCAGAGCCGCCGTATACCACCACGTTCACGGTGGAGGCGACGCTTTGGACGTTGAAGGTGTTGTGTCCGCTGCCAAGTTGGATCTGGATTTCTTCCACCGCGTCGAAGCCGATGCTCGCGCCCGCGCCCATGCTCAAACCAGTGAGGGTCGCGCCGAGCAAGCCAGTGGAGTCCGCGCTGCTGAGCAGGTCGCTGATGTACACGCGGTCTTTGTATCCGCCGTTGCCATCCGCCCAGCCGTTGATGATCAAAGCGCCGAGGATGCCGCTCAGGTCGCCGGTCATCGAGGGCAGCGGTACGTCGTCGTTGTAGCCGCCCGCGCCGGTGAAGGTATCCTTCGAGAGACCGGAGGAGATGAAGTATTTGTCCGCGCCGATGCCGCCGTTGATGATCAGGCTGCCATCCGCCGCGTTGATGAAGAAGCGGTCGTCGCCCGGGCAGTCGCTCACGCCGGGGTCGCAGGCGACCATCGTATTGACATTGTCTTCGGGTCTATCGCCGTTGACGGTGGTCGTTCCGCCCGCGCCGTTGATGATCAAGTAGTCGAGGCTCGTGCCGCCGTTGACCACAGTCACGCCGCCGGTCATGTTGATGGTGATGGTGTCAATATCCTGGTCGCCGTTGACGGTGGTCGTGCCGCCCGTGCCGTTGATGGTGATGAAGTCGTCGCCATGTTCGGCATTGATGAGGGTCACGCCGCCGCTGCCGTTGAGGATGAAGGTATCCGCGCTGTCGCCGCCGTTGAAGGTGGTGTCGCCGCCGGTCATGTGAATGGTCGCGTGGTCTTCCCCGCCGCCGAGGTTGAAGGTCGTCTCGCCGCCGGTGTTGTTGACTACCAATGTATCGTTATCGTTGCCAGCGTTGATCAAACTTTCCGCGCCGGTGGAGTCCACCGTGATAACGTCCGCGCCCGCGCCGGTATCCAATTCCAGATACGAGGACGTGGAAGTAATCGTAACGGTATCCGCGCCGCTGCCGCCGAGAACGGTGTTGGTCGCGTCCGGGTCAGTGCTGGTGATGGTGAAGTTGTTGCTGCCCGTGCCGAGGTAGACCTTGACCTGCTCGAAGTTGAAGTACATCATCGAGAGAGCAATGCCAAAGCCGGTGAACGCGCTGGAGGTCATCGCGCCGGTCACATCCGCGACATTGAAGCGGTCATCTACAAAGAGTTGGTCGAGACCATCGCCCGCCTGCAAAATCAACTCGCCCAAGATGTTGAGAACCATGCGCGGCAGTTCGGTCACGTCGTAGCCGACGTGGAAGGTATCGTTGCCCGCGCCAGATTCGACGGTGGTTTCGGTTTCGGGTGAAGAGCCAAGCACGTACAGGGTGTTATCGCCTTCGCCGAAGAGGACGTTGATTTTCTCTGTGCCTTGCATTGCGCCGCTGGTCAAGCCGGTGGCGTACACGCGCTGCGCGTTGTATTGGAAGCCGTCGGAGTAGAAGGTCACCACGTCCGCGCCAGCCGTGCCGATGACGTTGATGACATCGAGGTCGGCGATGGAACCGCGGTCATTGACCGTGTATGTGCCAGTACCGCCATAGAAGTTGAAGGTGTCGCTGCCGTTGCGCCCGTCGAGCATAACGGAGTTGTTGTATGCATACGCATGGAACACGTCATTGCCCGAACCGGCAAGGATGTTCTCGATGCCGCTGCCGATATGGGTGACGATTCCATCCGCGCTGGTGATGAGCAGTTGGGTGTCGGTGAATGCCGCGTTGCCGAACGTCACAGTGAGCGGAGCGGAGACCGCGTCGAAGTCGAGCGTGTCGTTGCCGCTGGTTTCGTTCACGGTGTCGTTGCCGTAACCGTTTTCAAAGACGAAGGTATCGTCGCCGTCGTCGCCGTTGATGGTGTCGTTGCCGGCGCCGCCGTAGAGCAGGTCATTGCCCGCGCCGCCGTCGAGCAGGTCATCGCCAGCGTGACCGTACAGTTCGTCCGCGTTGTTGCCGCCATACAAGTAGTCGTTGCCGCCGTTGCCGTAGAGGTAAGCCACGCCGTCCGTGCCGCGCAGCGTGTCGCTGCCCGTGCCGCCGGTGATGACGTTGACCCCCGTGCCGCCGATGAGTTCATTCGTGCCGGAGATGTCGGAGAGCGTCGCGCTGCCAGCGCCCATGTAAGTGACGGAGTCATCGCCCATGCCGCCCGCGATGATCACAGCCGCCGAAACGCCGCGGTCAATAATCAACCGGTCGTCGCCGCCGCCAAAGTCCGCGATGATTTGGTTCACGCCGAAGTAATCCTGCGTCACGCCCAAGCCATGCATACGGACGTTGTTGCCGCCGAGGTTTTCGATGGTGAGAATTTCCTCGGTGATGCTGGCGTAATTTTCGCCGCGCCGATAGCCATCCGCGCCGACGTTGAGGTACAGGACATCGCCAAGTTGATAAGCAAGGATGGGTAGAGGACCCCAGGTCCACACCTTTTCGAACTTGAAAGTGACATTGAAGGAGAAGCAGAATGGGCAGGAGCCGACAGAAACGCTCAGGTTCGCCGAGACCGGCAGTTTGACGAAACTGCTGGTGACCGTGGCTTCGACATCGAAGGTCGCCGTAGCGGTGGCGATAATCAAATTGACTGTAATGCCGCCGTTGAAGTGGATGCTGAGTCCGGTCTGCGCGCCGCCGGTATCCATGAGACAGTTACCCGGGTTACAGTTCCAGGCATGGACGCTGGTGTTCATCACGAAGTGGACGATGAACAGGTTGATGTCCATACCCATTTGCCCGTAGACCTCGTACTGCCCGTCCGACTGGATAAAGCCGCTGACGCTGATAGTATAGATGTTGAAGAAGTTCAGGTTCCCGTTGTTCAACGCGATGCGGAAGACGCCGCCCTGATAGAGGACTTCGACATTCGCGCTGATCTTGAGGATGTACGCAATTTCGACCGTGCCGTTCACGCCGATCTTGAAACTGACAGGCGCCAGTCCCAGGTGCGCTGTGGTCTGGCTGGTGTTGATCTGGAAGGTGCCGTTGCCGTAAATCCTGACGCCGGTGATGTTGAAGTCAATCACCACGCTAATCGCGCAGGCAAAAGCTGGGACGCCGCTGTCGTCATACAAGCCCGCGCTGCCAGAGACAAGCAGCTCGCCAAAATCACCGACTTGCGTTTTGCCGTAAAGTTTAAGTTCAAGGCTGGTGCGGCTGAATACGATTTCAGTCGAGCCGACCACAACGAAGACATTGCTAAGTTTAAGTTCGCCGCCGACGAAGATGATCAGCGAGAGCGACGCGATGGTGTGCATTTCGCGCACAAATCCGCCGCTGCCATCGGGGATGACGTGTCCGTCCACGTCGAGTTTGTAACGGGAGACCTGTTGGTCACTGGAGAATGTGTTGATCTCAAATTGGAAGAGCCCGGTCAGGTCGAAGCCCGCGGTGTCGGGGATATCCACATCAACATTTAATTCCAGATAGCCGAGGATGCCAAAACCGAAGATCGGGTCGCTGGAGATTTCGAGGTTGCCCACCGTCGAGCCGCTGAAGAGGTCTACAGTTCCGACGCGGAACACGAAAGCCGTTTCAAGTTGCAGGTCGAACGCGGTTTCCGAGATGACGATGCGGAACATGCCATCAAGGAAGAGCGCGTCTGCAAAGATCATCGAACCCTGTCCAAACAGGACGAAATAAGACTGCGGATTGTCGAGCGTGCCGTCCATGTTGGGCGTTCCGCTGGGGACGTAGAGGAAGGTGTCGCCGAGAGAGAGGCGGATGTCCAACACGCCGCCGTCCAAACGAATGACATATTCATTCGTGCCGTCGGAAACTTCCCACCAGCTGTTTTTATAAACCGTCGTTACAACCGCAGCGCCGAGCAGGTTGCCACTGGCAAGGATGGCATTGAGAACGTCCTCAGGCAGTGTTCCATCGTTCAAGTCACTGATAAAGCCCAAGCCGACGCTGGCAATCGAAGCGCCCATGCCGAAGTTGACATAATTCTCGATGAATTTATCGGAGAGGTAACCATCTTGCAGGAAGCGCTCAGAGATTTTGTAGCCCTTGTCCAGCGAGGTAGTATTCAAAATTAAAAAGAAGGAGATATCCGTAGTCAGCAAACTGCCGAGGTTGAGATTGCCCTGCAATTCAAGGTTGACCGCCAAGCCGTCCGCGTCAACGATGACGAGACCGACAGCCGTCATACCGAAGATGTCCGCGAATCCCGACGGTCCAATCTGGATTTCCGCCGCGACAAACATCGAAAAAACTGTGGAAGAGAGTTCCAGCGAAAACACGCCGTCCAAGTGGAAGAACTCGGTTTCAATGGCGGTGCCATCCGCGTTGGGAGCGCCCACCACAGCAAAGCCAGTCACCTCGAATACGACTGTGTTCCCCGCAATGGCTTCGTCGAAGGTGTAGGTCAACCCGCCCGCGCTTAATTCTGCGCCTTGCGCCACCCCGCCCGTCAGGCTTGCGAATTGCACCAGCACGCTTGTCGCCGTGATGATGACCCCGGGAATATGCGCGTTGAATGTGCCGTTCTTCAATTCAAACGTCACCTGTGTGTCATCCACGATCAAGCCAAAATCGGCATTGATGACTGAAACATTCGCCAGCGTCCCAGCGCTCAAACTCGCGCTCACGTCATCGCCGACCGCCCAAATATTGTCAATACCGTTTTTCAAGACTTTCTTGAAGCCCAAATCCCCGCTCAGATGGACAAAGCCCGCCACATCCGCCACAAAGTTCGTCGCCCCAAACG
>DZBA01000161.1 GCA_022729775.1 Anaerolinea thermophila
CCTCGAAAGTCAGGAGACTTTCGAATCCATCCCTGACATGTTTTGCGTGCACACGGGACACGTCCCACGCGCTACGCATCATTTATTCATATCTCAACGCTTCCATTGGATGCAGGTTCGCGGCGCGGAAAGCAGGGTACAAGCCGAAGAATACGCCAATGGCTAACGCAAAGGTGAATGCCAATAAAATCGAGCTGGCAGTGATGACCGATGAAATCATGCCCGTCATTTTGAAGAGCGTTGCAATGCCGACGCCCATGAGTATGCCGATGACGCCGCCCAAGACGCTCAGCGTGACGGTTTCGATGAGGAACTGCGTGAGGATTTGATTCCGCGTTGCGCCAACAGCTTTGCGCAGCCCGATTTCCTTCGTGCGCTCTGTGACCGAGACCAGCATGATGTTCATAATGCCGATACCGCCCACAAGCAATGAAATGCCCGCAATCGCGCCGAGAAAAATCGTTAAGGTTTGCGTCACCGTGCTGAGTGTCTTCAGCGTGTCTGATTGGCTCAACACGTAAAAGTCCACTTCCTCCGCGCCGGTGATGTTGTGCATCCGCCGCAGGACAAATTCCACTTCGCTGGATACCGCGTCGTTTTTGGTCGAATCAGAAACGGAGACAAGAATGTTGCTGACGGTCTTTTTGCCGTTGTAGTTTGCTGTCTCGCCAAATAATTTGTTGTAACCGGTTTCGAGCGGAATGAAGACCAAATCATCGGGCGACCCCAGCGATGAGCCTTTGGCTTCCAACACGCCGACCACTTGAAACTTAACGCCATTGATGGAAATGGTCTTGCCGACGGGGTATAACTCGCCAAATAAATCCTGCGCCATTTGGTCGCCAAGCACAGCCACCGGCGACCCGGCTTTATTATCGCCATCGCTGATGAAACGTCCCGCCGCAATGTTGAAAGAGCGCACATCTTTATGCTCCGCAACAACGCCGGAGATATTCGCGGTAAAACTTTCATCGCCAAACTTGACCATGTACGAAGACTGGTACACAGGGACGATGTAAGCAATATTCTGCGTCAGGATTCTTTCCAACGCCTGATAGTCGGAATAATACAAGTGACTGACCTGGCGGGATTGTCCCATAGAAGACATGCCGGTTTGCATTTTGCCGGGCGCAACGGTCAACAAATTCGAGCCGCCGCTTTCGATGGAACTTGTGATGCTGGCAGTCGCGCCCTGTCCAATGGAAAGCAGCGCGACCACTGTCGCAACGCCGATGACAATTCCCAGCATGGTGAGGACTGACCTCATTTTATTTGCCTGCAAAGCGCGTAAAGCAATTTTGACATTTTCTGAAAATAACATGGTTGTTCTCCAAATCCTAGTCGGTTGGGGGAAGACGGTTTGAAAGTTTGAAGGTTGGAAGGTTGTTGCCAACTCACCAATCTACCAACCTACCAACCTACCGACCTATACTTCCACTCTCGGCGCGCCAGCCTTGATGGGATTCGCGTTCACTTCATCCGAGACGATTTTTCCATCCGCGAGTTTGATGATGCGATTTGTGTGACGCGCGACATACGCATCGTGAGTCACCAAAATCACAGTCTGACCGGTTTCGCGGTGCAAGGTTTGGAACAAGTCCATAATCTCCACGCCGGTTTTACTATCCAACGCGCCGGTGGGCTCATCTGCCAGAAGGATGGCTGGCTCGTTGACCAACGCGCGCGCAATCGCCACGCGCTGCTGCTGTCCGCCGGAGAGTTCGTTGGGCGCGTGATGAGTCCGCGCGCCGAGTCCCACCCGCTCTAAAGATTTTCGCGCGCGCGCTTCGCGTTCCTTGCCGGCAATGCCCGCGTATGTCAAAGGCAGCATCACGTTTTCCAACGCGCTTGTCCGCGCGAGCAGGTTAAACTGCTGAAAGACAAACCCAATTTTTCGCCCGCGCACCTCCGCAAGTTTGGTTTCATCCATATTTTCGACGGATACGCCGTCAATGGTGTAACTGCCGCTGGTCGGCGCGTCCAAACATCCGATGATGGACATGAGCGTGCTTTTGCCGGAGCCGGAAGGTCCCATGATGGCGATCATCTCGCCTTTTTCGATTCGGAAACTCGCGCCATCCAACGCGCGGACTTCCGTCTCGCCCATTTGATATATCTTCGTCAAATCTTTTGTTTCGATCATTTGCTGCCTCCGCCAAACGGACCGGGCGCCTTGAAGCTGCTCTTGCGTTCCGTCAATTCCAAAACATCGCCCGCTTGCAAAGCGCCGTTCACGACGACCAAGTCGCCGGCAATCGAGCCGCTGACCACATCCACGCGCTTCGTCGCGCCATCATCTTGAGTCACCCAAACGTATTCACCCTGCTCGTCATTTTGAATCGCCGCAATCGGCACAGCCAATGTCGCCGCGGAGTCTTTGACCGTGATGACTACGTTGGCGGTCGAGCCAAGCGGCAGGAAAGTTTTATCTTTCAAAGCATCCAACTCGACGCGGACGGTATATTTCACCAAACCGGAGACAACCTCGCCCACCGGGTTGACGGCTGTCACTTTGCCGGTAAAAGCCGCGTCGGGCAGCGCGTCCAATGTAATTTCGGCGGAGTTACCGGCTTTGACTTTGGCAATGTCCGATTCATCTATATCCACTTCCACGTAAAGATGATTCGTGTCCGCGATTTTTACAGAGACATCGCCGGAGTTAATCACATCGCCCACGCGCTGTTTGACAGAAAGCACCTCGCCATCGAAGGGCGCGATAATGCTCATCGAGTTGACCGTCGCCTGCGCCGCATCCACTCTGGCTTGCGCGGCAAGGACATCCTGCTCGTTATTTTTCAACAGTTCGATTTTGCGCTGCAAGTCTTCCAACGTTGCGCGCGCCAGCTCCGCGTTATTTTCCGCTTCGACGAGCATGGATTCGGTAGCGGGTCCGCGATAATTTCTGGTATAGCGGTCTGCTGTCCAGCCGCCAGTTTTGGACTTTTTGAACCAGCCGTAGGTTTCTATCAACGGGACGTTTTCATTGGTCTGCAAATATTTCAAGTAACCGGCTTTGTCTTCATATTCCTGTTCCGCGTCTTCGAGGTCAATCAGCGCCTGCGCGAGTCCACTGTCAGAGTTGATTGTATCTTCGAGATTTTCGCGCGCGCTGACCAAATCCGCCTGCGCGGACGCGATGTTCGCGGAGGTGCTTTCCGGCTGCAAGGTCAAGAGCGCGGAGTCCTTCTTCACTTTTTGCCCCGGCTTCACATCCACCGAAGCCACCACGCCGCTTGTCTTCCAACGCAATTCCGCGTAGGGTTTGGCTTCCAACGAACCGGAGGCTTCCACAGTTTCGGTCAGGTTTAATGAAACCACCTCGACGCTCTGGGCTTGTTCCGCTTTGCCGTATGTGGTGGAATAAAAACCCGCCGCAATCAATACAACGGCAATGACAAGCGCCGTGATGGTCGGGATTAATTTTTTGCCTTTGAAAAATTCAAGTAATTTGCTCATGTTGATTAACTCCTGTTGGAACTATTTGCCCCCAAACGGATTCGGCGCTTTGAAACCGCTTGTACGCGCAACCAACTCGATTTGGTCGCCTTCTTGTAGCGCGCCTGTCACCATCACCAAATCGCCTACAATCGCGCCGCTAACAATATCCACGCGCTTTGCATCGCCGTTCTCTTGCGCCACCCACACATATTCGCCCTGCTCGTCATTTTGAATGACCGCAATCGGCACCGCCAAATTCACAGCGGCGTCTTTCACGGTAATCGTCACGTCGGCGGTTGTCCCCAGCGGCATAAAGGCGGCATCCTTGACCTTATCCAACTCCACGCGCACGGCGTACTTGACCAAGCCAGAGATGACCTCGCCCACCGGGTCAATGACTGTCACCTTGCCGGTATATTCCGCGCCGGGCAGCGCGTCTAATGTGATTTGTGCCACGTTGCCCAATTTGACTCGCGCAATGTCTGATTCATCCACATCCACTTCGACGTAAAGACGATTCGTGTCCGCCATGTTGACCGATAAATCGCCCGCGTTGACCACGTCGCCCGCGCTTTGTTCCACCCATAACACTGTCCCATCGAAAGGCGCGAGAATGCTCAAAGAGTTGACCGTCGCCTGCGCCGCGTCCACATCTGCCTGCGCGGAAAGGATGCGCTGGTCTTTATCCTTCAAGCGGTCAACCTTGAGCTGTAAATCCTCCATCTTCGAGCGCGCGAGTTCGAGGTTTTGTTCCGCTTCGTTCAACATGGTCTCGGATGCGGCGGCGCGGAAATATCGCGTCTTCCATGTATACGTCCAGCCGCCGGCTTCGCGCAATTCATACCAGCCGCGTGATTCTGTCTGCGGAACGTCCTTGCTGGTTTGAAGATATTTCAGGTAAATTTCCTTGTCGCGGAAATCGCGCTGCGCGTCTCTTAAATCAATCACCGCCTGCGCGAGTTCGCTGTCTGAGTTGATTGTGTCTTCGAGATTTTTTTGCGCGCTGACCAAATCCGCCTGCGCGGATACAATGCTCGCGGAGGCGCTCTCCGGCTGCAAGGTCAGCAACACGTCATCCTTCTTGACTTTTTGCCCCGGCTGGACATTGACCGCCTCGACCACGCCGCTTGTCTTCCATTCCAATTTTGCAAACGGCTGGGCATCCAATGACCCGGAAGCGTCCACCGTTTCAGCGAGGGTGAGCGCGACGACCTCGGCGGTTTCCACATCCGCTGCTGAATTGGCGCGCGCGGAGGAAAACCCGATAATGGATAAAAGCGCAATCGCCGCTATCGCGGCAACCATCCACTTTTTATTTTTGAAAAAATTAAATAGGCTGCTCATGTAGGTATCTCCTTGATGTTCTAAAGATACCGTTCAAATGTGCAGAATTTATGCAGATGTAATGCAGGGGTATGGAGGTAATTATCCCAAGTTGCTACCCTTTGAAAAAATTCTTAACACAAAGGACACAACGGTCACAAAGGATATGAAAAAAAGCCTTTCTCCCTCTTTGTGTACTCACCTGCACTGCACGCTTCGCGGCAGCGCGGTGCAAGTGTTGTGACCTTCGTGTTGAAAAAAAAGATGCCTTTTTGAGAAAAAAATTATCAAGGTGGCAACTTGAGTTAAGTATCAAGCAAGTCTTTGACCCCAAACTGCATTTCATAAAAAGCCAGTAACGAATCGGCTTTCGAGCGGAAGTTTGCATCCGCGTTCCCCTGTTCGATGTGAACGACTAAACGCTCGCGGAAGTTAACGAGCGGCGCGTCGGGCAAAAGCGCATCCAACGCGCGAATCATTTCCTTTGCCCGTTCGATTACGTTCAAGGCGGCGGGCAGGGTGATATTTTCTTCCTGCAATTCTTTGAGCAGTTTGCAATGGTAAGAGCGGCAGCTGCGCGGATAATGCGGCGATGCGTACACAGTGCAAATATCATGCCACATGGGGCAAGGCAGGAGGAATCCACGCTGGCGCGGATCGTCCCGAATTACACGCAACCCCAATGACTGGCAAGGCTTTAACTCCGGCGCGTTCAACCGAACCCAGATAAATAAATGTCCCGTGCAGCACAGTCCGCAGACTTGGCATAAGGTGGAGGCAAGCGATTCTTGTGGAAGTGTCATGATAAAGATAAAGAGAACCTCCGGGGTTTTGAACACCTCGGAGGTTTTTGTTTCTACGCTGGCAACCCCAACTCTTCCAACTTCTCTTTCGTGGGGAAGCCCTTCTCATCCCAGCCTCTTAACTTATAGAACTCCGGCAGCATCTTGTCGAGTTCCACGACCTTGCCCTTCGCAGGACCATCGGGCAGCGGCTCGTTCAACATGCGCGGCGGAAGCGTATCTTCGGTGGAGCCAGCTTTGAGGATGAACATGCGCTCCAGATTGTAGACTCGCTCCGCGGCTTTGAGCGCCTCTTCGGGCGTGTAATCCGCGCCGGTGGAGAGGTTCAGCATCTCGGAAAGAATCTGCGGCAAAATCATGCGGTCTTTGTTGAACATGTAACGAATGCCAACGAAAACACACACGCCGGAAGAATCCATCAGCGCGAAGGAATCTTCGAAGTGACGCACCAAATCGGCTTTGCCATCGGTCGTCAGCGGATTTTCTTTCACCGGCACGCCGAAGACTTCTTCGTAAGCCACATCGCCTTCCATGTGTGACGCGCCCTTGTTCGAGGTCGCATACAGCAAGCCCATGCCCTGCGACCCGCGCGGATCGTAGCCGGGGAATTCCTGTTTGCGCGTGGTGACTGCAATTTCAGGATGACCGTATTTTTCCGCGAGGCGATAACTGCCCTGCGCGAGTTCCTTGCCAAAGCCTTCGTTGTACGCCATCTTCTTTAACATGGCAATCACCGCGTCATGGTCGCCGAAGCGCAGCGGCTGACCAATCACCTCTTCGGGGATGTAACCCTTCTCATACATTTCCATCGCGGCGGCAATCGTCATGCCCGCGCCGATGGTATCCATGCCGTATTCGTTGCACAAATAATTTGCCTTGACCAGCGCGGCAAGGTTGCTCACACCGCAGCCTGTTCCCAGCGATGAAATGGTTTCATATTCGGGACCTTCGCCCTTGCCCTTATACGGACCATCGGGGACTTCGGTCAACCGTCCGCAGGAAAGCGGGCAGCGGTAGCAAGGCGTGTGACGAATCAAGTATTGATTTTTCAACGCGTCGCCATCCACATTATGCACATGCTCAAATGTTCCCTGCTGGAAGTTGCGCGTGGGCAAAATGCCGAGCGTGTTGGTCACGACCGGCACATACGAAGTGCCGTAAATGCGCATGTTGGAGCCCTTCTTCACATCCGCGCCCACGTTTTTGGATGTCTCGACGCTGATGCTTTTCATCGCGGCTTCGCTATGCAGCGCGGGATTTTTATTTCCCATCGCCACCACCGCTTTGAGATTCTTGCTGCCCATCACCGCGCCGACTCCTGACCGCGCCGCCGCGCGATGCTTGTCATTCATGATGGACGCCATCAGCGCGAGATTCTCGCCTGCCGGTCCGATACACGCGACGCGCGCGTCTTGGGATATTTCGCCCTTCAAGATGTCCGTCGTCTCGTGCGTGTCCTTGCCCCAAAGATGCGCGGCGCTTCTTAACTCGATTTGGTCTTCGTTGACGAAGAGATACACCGGCTCAGCGGACTTGCCCTCGAAGAGGAACAAATCGAAGCCGGTGCGTTTCATCCATGTGGGGAATTCGCCGCCGGAGTTGGAATGTGCCACCGCGCCCGTCAGCGGGGATTTGGTGACGACCATGTAGCGATTCCCCGTCGGCGCGGGAGTCGCGGTCAGCGGTCCCGTCGCAAAGATGAGCAAATTCTCCGGCGCAAGCGGATCCACCAGCGGGTCTACTTCCTTGTAGAGATAGTGCATCGCCAGTCCGCGCCCGCCGAGATAATCGCGCGCGAGTTTGGGGTCAATCTCTTCGGTTGTGATTTTTTTTGTGGTGAGGTTTACTCGCAAAAGTTTGAGGTGCCAGCCGTACATGGGAAACTCCTTGAATTTAGGTGATTAGGAATTAGG
>DZBA01000162.1 GCA_022729775.1 Anaerolinea thermophila
GTGGACGTTTGCCTATTCGCTGGAAATTGCAGGCACAACCCTCGAGACAAAATATTTTTGGGGCGTTATTCAATATTTCGGAATCGCCTTTGTATCGTATGGCTGGTTTCTGTTTGCCGTCTCATACAGCGACATGACCAAGACCATTCCGCGCCGCTTGCTTTTTTTCGTAGGTTTATTACCTTTCATCACGTTTCTGCTTGCCCTGACCACCAAATCGCACGGTTTGATCTGGAGCGAATATCACATTCAACAAGCGGGGAGTTTTTCCGCTATTAAAGCCACGTATGGATTGTGGTTCTGGGTGCATGTCGCTTATTCCTATGTTGTTCTCGTGGCAGGGACAGCGCTGCTCGTGCGCGCGTTATGGCGCAGGCAAGGTTTGTATCGCGGGCAGATGATCGCCATGCTGGTTGCCGTCCTTGCTCCGTGGATTGGCAACGCGCTTTACCTCACCGGCAACAGTCCCATCCCACACCTTGACCTGATGCCGTTTGCGTTTACTGTCTCGATTGCGGCTTTGGCTTGGGCAATTTTTGGCTTTCACCTGATGGATGTCGCCCCGCTGGCGCGCGAGCGCGTGATTGACGCATTGAGCGACGGCATGGTCGTGCTTAACATGCGCGACCGCATCGTGGATATGAATAGTTCCGCCGCGCGTATGATTGGCGTGCCGATCCCTTACGCCATTGGAAAACCCGTAACGGAAATTTTTCAGCCGTGGTCGCAGTTGGTGGAAAAATTGCAATCCCTTATGGAAGGGCAGGATAAATTCTTTGTAGGAACAGGCGAAGCGCAACGCAACTACGAAGTCCGCGTCTCTGCGCTAAAAGACCCGCGCGGACAATTTGCCGGGCGCATCATCATGCTGCGCGTTTCAAGCGCGGATGAAATTCCGCAGCCGCGCTATGACACGCATAACACCGCGCCCCGTCCTGCTGTCACTGTCCCGCATCATGAAAAACCAACGCAGAGTCCCCCCGATACTGGCTGGCTGCTGACTTTTATTTCCACGCCCATCAAGACCGATTTGCAAATTCCGACGGGAATCAATCCCAAGTGGTATCAGGCGCGCGAGCGTTCATTCACGTTGATTTTGCGTTTATCGGCAGTACTGGGAAGCATCGCGCTGCTCGTTGCGCCGTCGTTCACAACATTAGACGCGGGTTTGCCCTTTGCCATCATTATCGCGTTGATCTGGTTTTTGGGGTTGGCGCGCAATATCAACTTCCAAGTTCGGGCGGTGATTTTTCTTGTTCTCGTATATGTGATGTCGTTTGTCGAAATATACAACTTCGGCTTTTCGGTTGAAAGCTTTACATTCTTTATGGCGCTGGTGGTTTCTGCTACTTTGCTTATGGAACGCAAAGGTGGGATTGTGACAATCGTTATCTCCGTCGCTACGCTGTGCGCTTTTGCGGTTGCCATTGGCGGCGGATATTACCAGCCGATCAACGCGCATGAAGGAATTCTTGTTCCATCAACGATTCAGCGCGGTTTGACCAGCGCCATTGTCTTTGCCGCCAGCGCGGCGGCGATGCTCGGCTCTGCCACAATCCTGATGGAAAGCCTGAATAACGCCTGGCGATTAGAGTCGCAGGCGCTGAACTTGTTGCAGCAGGAGCGCGATTTATTAGAACAGCGCGTCAATGAGCGCACCCGCTCATTATCGGAAGCGCATGACCAGGCGGTTATCGTCAGTAACCACATGCGGAAATATTACCGCGCCATGGAACAAAGCGGCGCAACCATAGTGATTACTGACCGTAATGGCAATATCGAATACGCCAACCCAATGTTCGAGCAATCTACCGGGTACAAACTTTCCGAGTCTATTGGAAAAAATCCGCGCGTTTTGCAATCCGGCTCACACCCCAAAGAATATTATGAGAGTTTATGGCAGACCATCTCCACCGGAAACGTTTGGCATGGCGAATTTCTTAACAAACGTAAGGATGGCTCGCTGTTTTGGGAATCTGCAACCATTGCGCCGGTGCTGAATTCAAACGGCGTGGTGAGTAACTACGTGGCAATCAAAGAGGATGTGTCCGCGAAAAAGCAATTGCAGGATTCGCTCGAATTGGCGCATGATCAGGCTTTGGAAGCCAGTCGCCTGAAAAGCCAGCTGCTATCGCGCGTCAGTCACGAATTGCGGACTCCGCTGGGGGAGCGTGTTGGGCTACGCGGAATTGCTGCGCTGCGGGGCGTATGGCGCGGTTAGCGACGAACAGCGCGATCCATTGGGACAGATCGTGAATAGCGCTAATTATTTGACCAGCCTAGTCAATGACCTGCTGGATGAAGCCCAGATCGAGACCAGAAATTTGAGTTTGAATATGGGCTTATTCAGTTTACGCGCGGTATTGTGGGCGGTTCATGACCGCATGGTTGTTTTGGCAAAAAACAAAGGACTCAACTTCGAACTGGAGATTGACGCAGCCATGCCTGATCAATTGTATGGGGATGAAAAACGCGTCCAGCAGATTCTTGTCAACCTGTGCAGCAACGCCATCAAATTTACCAAAAGCGGCGGCGTGGGCATCCGCGTTTTCCAACCATCGCCCTTGCAGTGGGCGACGCAGGTTTGGGATACGGGCGCGGGGATTCCCAAAGAATCGCGAGATGAAATCTTTATGCCATTCCGCCAGTTAAACAACAGCATTACCCGCGAAAATCGCGGGACAGGATTGGGGCTGTCCATTGTCAAACAGATTGTCGAGATTATGGGTGGTTCCATTCAATTAGAAAGCGAATTGGGCAAGGGCAGCAAATTTACCATTGTGTTGCCGTTTGTGCCGCAAAAGGAGATTACAGTATGACACGTCCATTTGTCCTCATCATCGAGGATGACCCCATGCTTGGCACCATTTTTAATAGAGCGCTTGAAAGTATCGGCTTTGAAACAGCCCTTGACGCGGATGGGAATCGCTATAAGACAATTCTACTTATGCGCCTTCCCGACTTGATTGTTTTAGATTTGCACCTGCCCTATGCTTCTGGTCACGAGGTTTTGAGCGAATTGAGAAAGCGCTACCCTGCTGCTCATTTACCTGTCATTGTTGTAACGGCTGATATATTTGGCGCAAAAGAATTACAGGCAAATGGCGAGACCGTGCTGCTCAAGCCGGTCAGCCCGAAGCGTTTGAATGAGATCGCTTTGCAATCTATAAAATCATTGAAAGGCGATTTGCAATGAATAAGCCGTTTGCCCTTATCGTCGAAGGCGACCCAATTCTCGGCAAAATCTTTGAAAAGACAATTGCGGACGCCGGTTTTGACACCGCGCTCGATACCAGCGGAAACCAATATATCTCGATGTTATACACGCGCCACCCGGTGCTGGTCATTTTGGATTTGAACCTGCCCGATAATTTGGGCGAGCAAATTCTAATCCACTTGCGCAACCTATACCCGGTTTGGGCGCTGCCGCTGGCGTTAGTTACCGCTGATTCATTCCAAGCCAGTGACCTGCGCGAGCAAGGCGAGACTGTGTTGCTCAAGCCCATCATCCCCGCGCAGCTGCTCGAAATTGCATATCAAATTCAAGAAACTTTGAAAGGCTCTTTATAATGAAAAAACCGCTTGCGCTCATTATCGAAGATGATCCGCATCTCAGCCAGATTTTTGCCAAAGCGTTGGAACCGGACTTTGACGCTGAAATTGTGGAAGATGGCGCCGCCGCATACGCGAGTCTCGCGCAGCTTGCCCCAAAAATAATTGTGCTAGATATTAACTTGCCCGGCATGAATGGCAAGGACATTCTACTGAACCTGCGTCAGGATTTTCGTTTGTCAGACACGCCCGTCATTCTTTGTACGGCAGACCATCTCACAGCCGAGTCCTTGCAGGAGAAAGCAGATATTGTTTTGCTAAAGCCGGTCAGCCCGATGCAGTTGAGACAAATCGCCTTGCGGCTTATATAGATAGTTTGGTTATAATACTGCCTATGACGCGCTCATTTAAACAATGGTTTGCTGCCCCCGCTTTTGAAGGTGAAGAAGAGAAAGCATATCAAGCCAGTTTACTTAATACCATTGTCATCACCGTCTTACTCTTCGCGGCATTGGTTCTTCTTGGCAATTTGCTGGGTAGGAGAACGCCGACCAGCGTTCTCCTAATTGACGGCGCGATGCTTCTAGGGATAATACAAATACGCCGCTGGTTAAAGCAGGGCAGAGTTAAGTTTGCGGGGATTATCTTACTCATATCTTTTTTTGTTTTAATCACCGGCGTAAACATCGGCTTGGGAACTATCCGTACCCCCTCTGCCTCGGTGTACATTTTCATAGTAATTACAGCGGGAATGTTGTTTGGCGCGCAGGGCGTTGTCGTGTCTGCCAGCGCCTGTTCGCTGGCAGTGCTTGGGTTAATCTGGGCGGAAAATGCGGGCGCATTACCCCAACCTGACTATGCAGTCACGATCACTCAATGGATGACTTATACGGTACTCTTTGCGTTATCCGGCAGCATGACCTACACCATTTATAGCGCGGCAAACCACGCGCTTTTACAAACGCGGAAGGAAATCGAAGAGCGCAAACAAGCGGAAGAGTCGCTAAAAGATTCGCAATCTCGTTTACGGGCATTGACCGACGCTACGCAGCAGTCATTTATCTTGATGGATAAAAAAGCAAGGATATTAACTTTCAATCGGATTGCGGCGCGAAACGCCCGCGTTGTATTTGGGAGCGAAATACAAGAAGGCGCTTCCATGTTCGGTTTTATTTTTGAAAAGAAGCGCGCGCAATTTGCTGAGCATTTCAACCGGGCATTGAGCGGGGAAATTGTTGTCAGCGAGGAAACTTCACCCTCTTTTGTTTGGTGTGATCATTGGATTTCTTTCACATATAACCCTGTCCGCGATGAAAATGATGAAATCATAGGCGTTTGCTTGAACGCGCTGGATGTCACCGAGCGGAGAGTCGCCGAGGATGCGCTGCAAAACAGCGAACGCCGCTTGCAAGCCTTAATCACAAATGGGCTGGATTATATCTCGCTGCTTGATATTGATGGTAATTTATTATGGGAAAGCCCTTCGTCAACCAGCGTGTTGGGCTATCGTTTTAATGAGTTTCTAGGCAGGAGTATTTTTGAAACCATGCACCCGGATGACAAGGAATGGGTGCTTTTGCAGTTTGCCGAAGTAGCGCGCGAGCCGGGCAGCCGCCGCCCGGGAATTTTTCGCTTGCGTCACGCAGACGGCGTATATCGCTGGATCGAGGCAATTGTCAGCAACTCCCTGAGCGACCCGGCGGTTGGGGCAATCGTGGTGAATTATCGCGATATTACCGAACGCAAACAAGCGCAGGAAAAAATGGTGACATTGCTCAGATATCTGCGCGAAAGTGAGCGAAAATTCAGGAACATTACTGAAAATATCCCCGGCATGGTTTACCAGTTGCGCGTCCGCAGCGATGGCACATCCTATTTTAGTTACATCAGTCCACGGGCAACTGAACTATTCGATCTACCGGATGACCATAACAGCCCAGATTGGGAAATGGGCGCGCTTGTTCATCCCAGAGACCGCGAAGCATTCCTTGCGTCCATCGCCCAATCCATCAAGATGCAGGCTGGTTGGAATTACGAAGGACGTTTGGTGACGCATACCGGCGAAATAAAATGGTTCCGCGGCGTTTCTTCGCCGATGAGGGTCGGGGATGAACTTGTCTTTGACGGCATTATGCTCGACATCACTGACCGCAAACAAGCCGAGGAGGAAAATATCAAACTCCGCAATGCTGTTGAACAGTCAATGGATATTGTGTTCATCACCGACGGCAATGGCGTAATCGAATACGTGAATCCGTCTTTTGAATTGATTACAGGTTACAGCCGCGCGGAAGTAACGGGGCGCACGCCGAATGTTTTGAAATCAGGTTTAATGGATGAAAAATACTATCAGAAATTATGGAACACCATTTTAACAGGCGACGTGTTTCAATCTGAAGTCTTGAACAGGCGTAAGAATGGTGAAATCTTTTATTACGACCAAACCATCACTTCCATAAGAGACGTGAACGGGAATGTCAGTCACTTTATATCAGCTGGCGAGGATGTCAGCGAACGCAAGCGCAACGACGCGCTGCTTCAAATGCGACTTGATCTGCTGGAATATGCGGCAGACCACTCCACCGAAGAAACCATGCAGAAAGCGCTCGATGATTTAACGGCTTTCACCGATAGCCCCATTGGTTTTTATCATTTTGTCGAGTCGGATCAAAAAACGCTTTCCCTACAGGCATGGTACACTCGCACGCTGAACGAATATTGTAAAGTGGAAGGCAAGGGGATGCGCTATGATTTGGGGCAGGCAGGCGTGTGGGTAGATTGCGTGAGGCAGAGCAAGCCGGTGATTCATAACGATTACGCCACGCTGTCATACAAACGCGGGCTGCCAGCCGGTCACGCGGAACTTATCCGCGAACTGGTCGTCCCTGTCTATCGCGCCGGAAAAATCGTCGCTATCCTCGGTATTGGCAATCGTCCCTTTGATTACAACCAAAAAGATATCGAGTCCGCTTCTTATATCGCGGACGTGCTTTGGGAAATCGTCAAACGCAAACAGGCGGAACAATTGCTGCGCGAAAAAACCGAGGAATTGAATCGCTTCTTTACCACCAGTCTTGACCTTTTTTGCATAGCCAACACTGACGGTTATTTCCTCAGGTTAAATCACCAATGGGAGAGTACCCTCGGTTACTCCATCTCTGAGCTGGAAGGCAAGCGCTTTTTAGACTTTGTTCACCCGGATGACTTGGACGCCACAGTCTCTGCCACTGCCCAACTCTCAAAGCAGGAGATGGTTTTTAATTTCGAAAGTCGCTATCGCTGCAAAGATGGCTCTTACCGCTGGATAGAATGGCGCTCCACGCCTGTTGGTAATTTGATTTATGCCGCCGCGCGTGACATCACCGAACGCAAGCAATCCGAAGAAAATTTGCGCGTATATGTCAAAGAAATCGAGCAACTGCAAACCGAATTGCGCGAGCAAGCCATCCGCGACCCGTTGACCGGCTTATATAACCGCCGCTATATGGAAGACGTCTTCGCGCGCGAGTTTTCCCGCGCCGAACGCGAAGATTATCCCGTGAGCATCATCATGCTTGATATGGATGAATTAAAAATGCTCAACGACACCTATGGTCATCATGTTGGCGATCAGGCAATTCAGACGCTGGCGACACACATACAAAACGCCATCCGCGCCGAAGATGTCATCTGCCGTTATGCCAGCGGGGACGAGTTTGCCGTCATTCTCAGCAAGACCATCCCGAATGATGCGCTCAAGCGGGTGGAAGAATGGCGAGAGTCGTTGACTGAGCGCGTCTTGAATGTTGGCGAAAAAAAGATTTTGGTTAAGTTTACAGCTGGTATCGCAGGTTTTCCCTTACACGGGAATTCTGTAGATGAAATTATTAACTATGCCGATGTCGCCTTGTACCGAGCCAAAGCGCAAGGTAGGG
>DZBA01000163.1 GCA_022729775.1 Anaerolinea thermophila
ATCCCAGCCCGCGCCGGGTCACCGGGCAGGACGCGAAATAAAAAGAAATTCAAAATAATTACAAACAAGACAGTAAAAACAGCCCATGCTGCTTTTTTTAGTAAGATGCGGGTACGGTTCAAGGCGGCTCCTTGAAATTGGAATACCGTCCCGAAAGCGCAAAGCCTTCGGGACGGTAAATACAAAATGCGGGTTATTTAACCGGTTCAATCAAGACGAGCGAAGTTACATCCGCAAGTTCCACTTTGGCTTGGTCGGTAATCCAGCCGGTAAAGCGGTCAGTGCGGAACGCCTGTGTACTTTGCTCATAATATGGGATGATGTATACCACATCATCAAAAACCATCTGTTGCATTTTCCAGACAATCTCTTTGCGCGCTTCAAAATCCAGCGTGGTTTGTTGTTTTGTGTATAGTTCATCATAAGCGGGGTTGAAATAACCCGTCTCGCTGGAACCAGAAGGAATCCCTTCTGCTGTGTAAGCATAAAGGAGCGAGCTTGGGTCAGGGTCGGAGCCCCAGCCCCAGAGCATGATGTCAAAATCGAACGCGGGGCAGCACTGCGCAGTCAGCGCGTCTGGGTCTACGGCTTGCATTTCAAGCGATACGCCAATCTGTGTCCACATTTCGCTCAACAATTCCGCCATGCGCGGAGCGGTCAAACTATCGCTGGGCCAGTTCATGCGGAAGGTTAAGGGGCGCGAGCCATCCGGCATTTCACGAACCCCGTCGCTGTCCGTATCTTTATATCCCGCGTCATCCAGAATTTGATTCGCTTTGGCAATATCGAATGCGTAATCTTTGATGCTGTTGTTGTACCACACGCCAAGACCGTCAGGGATGAGTGTCAGCCCCGGTGCGCCAAGTCCGAGCAAAACCACGTCAATGATTTTTTTCTTGTCTGTGGCGTGCGCCATTGCCAAACGCACATTGCGGTCACGCAAAGCGGGGTGACCTGTGCAAAGCCCGCCTTCATCCTTTGGACAATTTTCTTCACTTATCTGGTTGAATATAATGTCAGAAACACCTGGCGCAAGCGGCGAGCCAAGTACCAGCTCGACATTTTCCGCATTCTTCAACGCAACAACGGCGGTATTTGGCATTTCAGTAATCATATCCACTTGACTGGTTTTGATTGCCTGCACCAACGCGTCTTGATTTTCAAAAGTTTGGAAGACAACCCCATCCACTTTGGGCGGGGTGGCAAAATGTTCCTTGTTCGCCGCCAAGCGGACAAATTCATTTTGCGCGTATTCGGTCATCTTGAACGGACCGGAGCCAACCATCTCGAAGTTTTCATATTCCAGTTTGTTTACGCCTTCCCAAATGTGTTTGGGCAAGACGTAAAGGAATACCAATTGGCTTTCGATGTTAGGAATCGCTTCATTCAAAGTGAGGATAACTTCGTTTTTATCCGTCGCCGTGACGCTCTCGAAGTATGTTGTGTAATATCCATTCAAATAAGGATATTCGGGCGTATCTTTATAAAGGTTATATGTGAAAGATATGTCTTCGGCGGTTAAAGGCTTGCCGTCATGCCATTTGATGCCTTCTTTGATTTTATAAGTATAGACCAACCCATCATCCGAGCGTTTGACGCTTTCCGCAAGGTGGAGCGTAAAAGACCCATCGAGATTGAGCTCATACATCGAATCATAGACCAATTCGAAAATAGTGTAAGCCTCAGTCAAAATGGCAAGTCCGGGATTTAACGAATCGGGGCTGCCTGCCCAACCAATTCTCGCTACAGCAGGGGTAACGTCAGCAGCGGGCGCCGCCGTGCCGCCATCAGGCTGGTTTGGTTTTTCAACCGGCTTTGCCCCGCCACAAGCGGAAAGAACCAACGCAGCCAACAAAAGAATGTAAAGCGTTTTCTGTTTCATGTCTCATCCTCCAATTTAGTTTTGACATATACGACAATATGCGCCATGACAGAAACACCCGTCATGGCGCACTCCAAACCTACAAAAAATTACGCTTCAAACACATCAGCAACAATTTTACTGTAAACTACGGTTTCATGAAAGTTTATTCGGTTTTTGTTTTGGACAATTTAATGGTGACATCTGTAGGCAGGGCAAGTTTTGCTTCTATCTCCATCGCCTTGATAATCCCCACCGGCACAGGGCAGGCGGCATGGGTGCAATGTTTATGCCCGGCTTCGTGGATTTTTGGCATGGCGCGTCGAAAAGAAATTTCCTGATAAGGATTGACCTCTGTCAATTCCTCCGCCATTTTTCGGATGGCAGCGCACTCGCTTTCGATTTTCAATTTACAGACCTTGCCCTCCATGGTGGCTTCGACTGTGGTGTTAAACCCGCAATTACCTGCAAAAATTTCCGCTGTAGCCATAAAAACACTCCTAAAGTAGTTTGATTACGAGCGCGGCATTTTATCAAACTTTAAGAATATAATTCGCCGCAAAAAGGTAAAGCCATGAAATTACAAGTCGTCCCGCAAATCGAAATCACTGAATCCGCGCAGACGGAATTGGAACCGCTCTATCATGTCATCATCCACAACGACGACGTAACGCCGATGGATTTTGTCACGCATGTCTTGAAGCAGATATTCTTCCTTGCTGAATCAGACTCCGTCGCCGTTATGTTGACCGCGCATTACAACGGCGAAGCGCTTGTGCAAACGCTTCCCAAATCTGAAGCGGAGAGAAGAATTAACAAGGCGCACTTTGCCGCGGGGCTGGAGGGGTATCCGCTGCACTTTTCCATCGAACCTGAATGATATTACGTTCCCCAATCGCGCAAGTAGAGAAAGTCATATCCAATCGTGCGGTTGCTGATTTTTGCAACAGGAGGCAACATGCGCTTGAATTGATTACGCTGAATACGACGGGTGACAGCCTCGACGAAGGTTTTATCAAACCCTGCTTCGATGGCTTCTAATGGACTATAACGCTGGTCAACTAAAAGGTAGAGAAGTTCGTCCACTTCCTCGTAAGTAAAACCCAATTCCTTTTCATCGGTTTGACCTTCCCACAAATCGGCTGACGGGGGTTTGTCAATGATGGGCGCGGGAATATTCATCGCGCGCGAAAGTTGGCGCACCTGCGCTTTATATAAATCCCCAATCGGGTTTAACGCGCTGGCAGAATCACCATAAAGCGTGCTGTATCCCAAAAGGATTTCTGTCTTGTTGCTTGTTCCCACCACAAGCCCTTTGAATACTTCGCTTTGGTCATACAGAACAATCATGCGCTCGCGCGCCATGATGTTGCCTTTTCGCATCGCGGACATATTCGGGTCGAGTTTGAACAGCGGCTCGACCATTTCTGTAATTTCGATGGTTACGCTTTGAATCCCAAGTTGGTCAATTAATAATTGCGCGTGTTCGAGCGAATCTTTGCTGGAAGATTTATACGGCATCCGCACCGCGAGGACATTTTCCGCGCCGAGGGCTTCCGCGGCGAGCGCGCACGATAACGCGGAATCGATTCCGCCGGAAAGACCAATCACCGCGCGGGAGATTCCAATTCGCGTAATTTCAGATTTTACAAAGCCCGTCAAAATTTCGCGGGCAAGGTTGGTGTTGATGGAGAGGTTGGTCATTTTTGCAAAATCCTCTGCAACTCGGAAGCCGTGAGATTTATCCGCTCGTCGCGCAGCAGTGGAAGGCGCGCGCGCGTCCTTCTCAATTGATTTAAGTCCAGCTGCGCGAAGGTGAGCGCTTCTTCATTATACGGTCCATGCGCGATGGTTTCGCCGTTGGGGTCGAGCGCCATTGCTCCGCCCCAAAAATGAAGCCCATCTTCGTAACCGACCCGATTCGAGTGCGCGACGAAAGATGTGAACATGCTGGCGTATGCTTTTGTCACACGTTCCACCCAGCGCGCGGATTCGAGTTTTTCCTTGTCATTCAAACCGCGTCCCGGCGAAGCGGACGAAAGCAGCATAATATCCGCGCCGTCGAGCCAAAGCAAATAGGGCGGCGAAGCGTGCCAAAAATCCTCGCAAATCAACATGCCCATACGCCCAAAGCGCGTATCGAACGCGCGGACAGAATCGCCCGACGCGAAGAATCTTCCCTCATCGAATAATCCGTATGTGGGCAGGTAGACTTTATGGTGAACGTGCAAAACCTTGCCGCCTGAAAGATACGCGCTGGCAATAAAAAAACGATGGCGCGAATCTTCATCCACAAAACCAACCATCAAGTCAAGGTCACGGCTGGCGTTGAGTAAATGCTTGAAGACAGGATCATCGTCAACGGGTTTATGCGCGACATGCGCGACCAAATCCTGCAAGACGTATCCCGTGAGCGACAATTCAGGAAACACAAGCAAGTCGGTTTTTTCCGCTTTGGCTTGCTCGATGTAAGCCAAATGCTTTTCGAGGTTGGCTTCCACATCCCCCAGTTTTGTGTTGATTTGCGCGAGGGCAAGGTTTAGTTTCATCTTAAAGTTCAACGCTTTCGTGCAATTCAGGATAGTGAATGTTGTCTATTTTCTTTTCATTCAAAATAGACTTCAACGTCATCGCCTGTTTTTCTTCGCCATGCACCAAAAAGACCTGTTTGACAGAGCCTTTGACATTCATTGCGTATTCTGTTAACAAATCCTGTCCCGCGTGACCGGAAAGCCCGCCAATGGTGGCAACATCACATTTGCGCTCATACACTTCATCGAAAATTCGCACCTGCGCTTCGCGGTCGGCAAGTCTGCGACCCAATGTATTTGGCGCCTGCCACGAGACAATGCAAATTGTATTTTTAGGGTCTTCGATATTATTGCGGATGTGATGCACGATGCGCCCGGTTTCAGCCATGCCAGAAGCGGAGATAATGACCATCGGGTCTTTGCGCTCATTCAACTGCTTGGATTCTTCGACAGAGTTGACATACTTCAGCATTTTGAAATCCAACGCGGGATGACGCGCTTCCTGCACAAATTGGCGCGTCTCGTCGTCATAACATTCGGGGTGATTGCGGAACACGCTCGAAGCGTTCACAGCCAGCGGACTATCCACAAAAACGGGCGCGCGCGGAATTTCGTTATCGTGCATTAATTCATTCAAGTGCAAGACAATTTCCTGCGTGCGTCCCACAGCAAAAGCAGGCACAATGACCTTGCCGCCGCGCTCCAATGTTTTCTTGACCACGTTTTTGAATTCAATAAAAGCCTGCTCCGGGTCGTTATGGCGTTTATCGCCATAGGTTGATTCCATAATCAAATACTCCGCGCGGTCAGGCAGGACAGGGTCGCGCAGCAGGGGAAGTTTATACCTGCCTATATCGCCCGAAAACCATAAGCGGAATTTCCTGCCCTTCTCTTCGATGTCGAGCGAAACGCCAGCAGAGCCAAGAATATGTCCCGCCTCATAAAATCGCGCGACAACGCCGGGGATTGGCTCGAAGGCTTCGCCGTAATTCTTGTTCTTGAATAAGCTTGCAGCTTGTTCCGCGTCCTCTTGCGTGTACAACGGCTCGATGGGACTCTCGCCGCGCTGCGCGCGTTTTTTGTTGACAAACTCCGCGTCTGATTCTTGAATGCGCCCCGAATCCGCAATCATCAACGCCGCAAGGTCAACTGTCGCGCGGGTGGCGTAAATGTTGTTTGCAAATCCGTTTTTGACAAGGTTGGGCAGGTTGCCGGAATGGTCAATGTGCGCATGGGACAAAATCACCGCGTCCACATCACGCGGGTCATATTTGAAATTCAAGTTGCGCGCATAAGATTCAGAACGTTTGCCCTGATACATGCCGCAATCCAGCAGCAATTTTGCGCCGTTGATTTCCAACAAATGCTGGCTGCCCGTGACAGTGTGCGCCGCGCCGTGAAAACTAATTCGCATTTATTCCTCCAAGCGCTTTCAAAATTTGCTCGCCATATCTTTCCACACGCGAAGGCGTATCCTTCATCATGACGCTTAAATCCTCGACGCTCATGGGCGGGTTTTCAGCAAGCAATGTTAAATAAGGTTTTGGCAAGATAATATCTGACTCGACGCCCACCTCGATGCCGACTTTTTTGCGCCACATTTTCAATTTTTCCATACGCCGTAAAAATGCGTCATCTTTTGCGACAGACTGCCTGCGGCTGACAAGCGGCGCGTCCGCGCCATGTTTCACCGCCGTCAAAACAGAATCACCCCACAAGCGGATTTGCTTTTCGCTCAAGCCCGCTGCGGCAAGGTCAACTTTTTGTTCGGGTAAATTTTTAGACAAGAGAACAAGCACGTCATCCACGATAACTTTATAAGGCGGACGGTTTAACTTTTCCGCTTCCAAGTCGCGCCACTTACACAAATGCGACAAAACGGTCAACTCGCGCAGGCTGAGGTCTTTGCGGGCTGAAAAGCGCTCCCACGACTCGCCGTTGACTTTTTGTTTTGCTTCCTCGAACATACATGCGCGCGAAAAATCTTCTTTTGCAAAACTGAAACGCCCGCTTTCGAGCAATTCTTTTTCCAGCGTATCGCGCAAGTTAAAAAGATAATGCGTATCGAGCCGCGCGTAATGGATTTGCTCTTTCGTCAGCGGACGCGCACCCCAATTTGCCTTTTGATGGCGCTTATCCATGTGTAGCCCAAACTTCCTGCCGAGCAAACTATCCAAGCCCACAGCAGGGTATCCAAGCACGCGTGCGGCTTGCATGGTATCGAACAAGTTGGCAAAGGCAAACCCAAAATCGCGCCGAAGGCAAATTAAATCATATTCAGCGGCATGGAAGATTTTTTCGATATTCGGGTCGGAGAAAATGGGCGCAAGCAAGCTGAGGTCTTTCAATACCAACGGGTCAACCAGATAATCCGCGCTTTTGGAAGAAAACTGGATTAAGCAAACCTGTTCACGAAAGGCGTGCAAGCTGTTCGATTCGGTATCCACTGCCACGCGGGTCTGCGCGGCAAGGTCAACCATCATTTGTTCAAGTATTTTCTTTGTATCAACCCAAATGGGGGGCGGCAGGAGTTCAGACATATTAGCCGATTATAAACCTTATATGCGTTACTGAAAAATCACACTTCATGATTGAGCGCTTTCTCCATCACAATGCCATCTTCGCCATCGTCGTAATATGCGCGCCAGATGTCCACCGTTTGGTAACCGTCTTTTTCATACATTGAAATCGCGTTGTGATTCGAGGGGCGCACCGTTAAGCGGGAGCGCGGCACGCCGAGTCTTTCTTCGCAGGCGTGAAGCAGCGCGAGTCCAATTCCGCGCCTGCGATAACGGGAATCAACCGCGATGGTTGCAATCCAGCCCCATCCCTGACTCGGGCGCGGGTCGCCGCCCACAAATCCCACCATCTGACCATCTTCGACAGCCTTCAATCGAATCACATCCGAAAAGGTGAGAACCGCGATTAAATCGAACAAAGACCAGGCGTCCTTCCCAAAACTTTCTTTTTCAAGCTTATGCAGGATGCTGAGATCTAAAATAGACGCTTTGACAATTTCCATAATGGTAGATTGTATCAAGAAAGCGCAAACAAATA
>DZBA01000164.1 GCA_022729775.1 Anaerolinea thermophila
ATGCGGGCGGTTGCCCGCGCCACGGGTGATGAAAATGGCTATTTTCAGGACAGACACATGGGCGCGGAGAAAACCAAAGGAAAAACTCGGTGCCTCCGTGTCTTCGTGGTAAAAGGTTTTTGTTCAACAGTTACTTGACCAACACATTTATAGGATTTATCCGTGAGAATCCGTGAAATCAGCGTAATCCGTGTACTTAAGAAACAGTCCTAAGGTCACAAAGAAAGAATCAAAAAACTTTGTGGACTTCGTGTTCTTTGTGTCGAAAATCCCTTTTAAGATTTCACCTTACCCAGTTGATTTTGCGCAATGAAAAAATATTTTTCTTTTGTCTTGGTTGGATTGGGCGGAGTAATCGCCGCCTTTTTTTTGCTTGCTGACTTGATGGGGCTAGGCAAGGCGGGCATTCAATCCGCGCAGATTTTGGGCATTGAAATTGGCGCGCTGTTTGTCCTTGCGGGATTTGTGGTGAGGACTCTGCAAGCGCGGGACGACTTTTCCGCTGGCAGGATGTTCGCCTTCTTCCGCGATTTGCCCGCGCTGGCTTGGGTGATTTTGGGGATGCTGCCCGCGTTTGTTTGGTTTTTGATCGCCCCTATGTTTTTCGACCCCACGCTTCGGATTCAATACCCGGCAGATTACATCCGCCAGATTGTGCCAATTGGGATTGACTTTCAAACTTTGCTTCGCGTCATTTCCATCTGGCTGCAAGGCGACGTAAATCCGCAAGTTGTTTTTGCGCCGCTTATCAATATTTTATTTGCGCCGCTGCTCTTGATTGAATACCCAACTTCATATTACATTCTCACATTGGTTACGCTGACGAGCTACCTGCTTATAAGTTTGCTCGCTGTTTTAATGGTGGATGCGAAACAGAAGGCGCTGGCTGTGTTCATTGCGGCGGTTTCCATCTTCTCCTATGGGCTGGTCTTTGAACTTGAGCGCGGACAGACATACACGCTTTCGTTTTCGTTTTGCCTCCTTGCAATTTATCTCTTCCACTGGCAGCGCGATTTGCGCTGGCTGGCGTATCTTTTATTTTCCATTGCCGTTCAAATGAAATATTATCCCGCGCTTTTTGTCCTGCTCTTGGTGGATGACTGGCGTAACTGGAAGACAAATTTGATTCGCTTTGCCGGTTTGGGGCTGGCGAGTTTCCTCTTACTTTTTATTTTTGGCTTTTCTTATTTTTCTGTGTTTTGGCAGCACACCATAGGCGGCATCGAAACTGGCGAGTACGCGGTGGCAAATCATTCGATTCAATCTTTTGTTGCCATGCTTTCTTCGACGGAATGGAATTTGCTCAAGGGTGAATCCGCGCGGTGGGTCGCTCAAAATAGCGGACTTGTGAGCGGTCTTCTTTATTTTTATTTCTTTATCTGTTTTGCCGCTGTGCTGGTTGGCGCGTGGCTGCGCAATGAGTCTGGGTTTAATCCCGATTTGTTAATGGTGTGTGTAATTGGAAGTTTGACATTGCCAAGCGTAAACCATGATTACACCCTGCCGCTTTTGACCGCGCCCTTTGCGCTGGTCGTGGCAAGCTGGTATGCGCGGATTAATTCCCCGCGAAAGCCGCTGACCATTTTCCTGACTTTGCTCGCTTCGTTTGCTTATGCCGCGATTCTCTTTCCGCACATATTCAAACCTTTGTTTTTAGGAAATTCGCTGCCGATGATTTTTATCATCCTTACCGCGACGACTTTGCAAAGCGTGGCGCAGCCTGTCACATCAAAAACAGGTTGAACGTTATCTATACGTTTGGCGCGATTTCTTTTCTAATATGGTTGAAATCCGCGCCGGGTAAAAACGAAAAGACTCAAAACCCAAGTCGGGTCGTTTCGGACACTGTCCCCGGTGCGTTTCATAAATAGGAGATTCACATGCCTATCAAAACCCTCATCATGGGAGCCGCGGGACGCGACTTCCACAACTTCAATACATTCTTCCGCGGGAACAAGGATTATGAAGTAGTCGCTTTTACGGCGACTCAGATTCCCGATATTGAAGGACGCGTATATCCGAAGCAGCTCGCGGGCGCGCTTTACCCGAAGGGAATCCCGATTCGCGCTGAAGAAGAACTGCTTGACCTGATTAAGAAATATGGCGTGCAGCAGGTTGTCTTTGCGTACAGCGATGTGCCGCATGAATACGTGATGCACAAAGCCAGTATGGTCAACGCCGCAGGCGCGGACTTTCTCATTATGGGTACGAAAAACACGCAAATCAAATCCACCAAGCCGATGGTTTCCATCAGCGCGGTTCGCACAGGGTCGGGCAAGAGTCAGACCACGCGCCGCGTCTCCCTCGCTTTGCAGGAGATGGGATATAAAGTCGCGGCGATTCGTCACCCCATGCCTTATGGAAATCTCGTCGCGCAGGAAGTCCAGCGTTACGCAACCTATAAAGACCTCGATAAGCATGAATGTACGATTGAAGAACGCGAGGAGTACGAACCCCATATTGATAATGGCGTCATCATCTATGCGGGCGTGGATTATGAAAAAATTGTCCGCCAGGCAGAGAAGGAAGCCGATATTATTTTATGGGATGGCGGCAACAATGACTTTCCGTTCTATGTCCCAGATTTTCAAATTGTAGTTGCCGACCCGCATCGTTTGGGTCACGAATCAACATATTACCCCGGCGAAACCAATGTCCGCATGGCGGATGTATTTGTCATCAACAAGGTGGATACAGCCGACGCGGAAAACGTCATCAAGTTGCGCGATTCGCTTCGCAAGTTGAATCCCACCGCGATTCAAATCGAAGGCGCGTCCCCGCTCTTTGTGGATAACCCCGCAGCCATTCAAGGCAAGCGCGTTCTCGTCGTCGAAGATGGTCCCACGCTCACGCATGGTGAGATGGCTTACGGCGCGGGATATATCGCCGCGCGCAGATTCGGCGCGAAGGAAATCGTTGACCCGCGCCCGTTTGCGGTCAAATCCATTGCCGCCACCTACAAGAAGTATCCCAAGACGGGACCGATTCTCCCTGCTATGGGATATGGCGACGCGCAGACGAAAGACCTCGAAACCACAATCAACCGTTCCAATGTGGATTTGGTCATCATCGGCACGCCGATTGACCTTTCGCGCGTGATGAAAATCAAGAAGCCGACCCAGCGCGTGCGCTATGAGTTGCAGGAAATCGGTCAGCCGACATTGAAAGATGTATTGATGAAGAAGTTTGGAATGAAGAAGTAAGCGTTAGATAGATGGGCGGGCGGTAAAAATCGCCTGCCCATTTTTTGTAATCGTTCTCTTGCAAAAGTCTTTTATTGCGCGCATAACGCCGAAAGCCATATAAAAGTGAGTCGCCATGAGTGATACTGTATCCTTGCTCAATGCCCAAATTCAAGAGTTACATAAACGCATTCAGGAATTGGAAGATGAGGTTGTCCGTCACAGACAAATTGAATCTGTGATGAGTGAGAATGAAAACAACCTGCGCATATTTTTCAATACAATTGACCACTTGCTGTTTGTATTGGACATGCAGGGAAACATCATCTTTGCGAATGAAACCGTTTATCGTAAATTGGGATTTTGCTGCGATGAACTGAACGGTCAAAGCGTTTTAGCTGTACATCCGCCGGAACGCCGAGAAGAAGCCGGGCGCATCGTTGGGGAAATGCTGGCTGGGACAATGGATTATTGTCCCGTGCCTTTGATTACAAAAGATGGGCGTAGAATCCCAGTCGAGACGCGCGTTGTCGCCGGTAAATGGAGCGGGCAGGACGTCATCTTTGGCGTGACAAAAGACCTTTCAGATATCAAGGCTTCGGAAGAGAAATTTTCGAAAGCGTTTCATTCCAGTCCGGCGTTGATGGCGATTAGCGAAGTCGAAACAGGGGTGTATGTGGACGTCAATGATTCGTTTTTGCGTAATTTGGAATATACGCGCGAGGAAGTCATTGGCAAGTCATCTGTCGGGTTAAATTTATTTGCAGACCCAGCGCAGCGTAAAATATTAATAGACCAGATGAAGCGTGATGGATATGTGAGAAACGCGCAAGTTTCAGTCTGCGCTAAATCCGGCGCTTTGCGGCACGGTTTATTTTCTGTTGAATACATCCAATTGCAAGACAAAAAACTTTTATTGACGGTGATGAGCGACCTCACCGAAAAAATAAAAGCAGAGGAACTTTTGCGCGTCAGCGAAGAGCGCATGGAAATGTTTTTCTCTCAGTCTTTGGATGGTTTTTTCTTTATGATGCTCGATGAGCCTGTGCGTTGGGATGACAGCGTGAATAAAGAAAAGGTTTTAGATTATGTCTTTTCTCACCAGCGCGTGACCAAAATCAACGACGCGATGCTGTCTCAATATAACGCGACCCGCGAAGATTTTATGGGGCTGACGCCTAATAACTTCTTTTCACATGACATTGAACAAGGGCGAAGGGTGTGGCGGCAATTTTTCGACGCGGGACACATGCACGTAGACACGGATGAGCGAAAATTCGATGGGACGCAAATGTGGGTGGAAGGCGATTATGTCTGCATGTATGACGCGCAAGGCAGAATCGTCGGGCATTTTGGAATTCAACGCGACGTGACCGACCGCAAGCGGGCGCAGGAAATCTTAGCCAATAAAAATCAAGAACTGCAAGAAGCAGCCCATCAACTTGAGGCGTCGCGAAATGTCCTGCAACTTGTGATTGAATCGATTCCCGTGCGCATTTTTTGGAAAGATAAAGACTCGCGCTATCTTGGCTGCAATCGTATATTCGCCCGCGATGCCGGGCTTGAGAATCCTGAAGACTTATTTGGAAAGACTGATTATGAATTGGCTTGGACGGCGCAGGCAGACCTGTATCGCAATGATGACCTCAATGTTATGGAGACGCGCTGCCCCAAAATGAATATCATTGAGCCGCAGACCACTCCTGCGGGCGGTACGATTTGGCTCAACACCAGTAAAGTTCCATTATTGACGCCGGAAGGCGAGGTCTTTGGAGTATTGGGCGTGTATGAGGACATTACTTCGCGCAGGCAAGCGGAAGATGCTCTTCATAAATCCGAGGCGCGTTATCGCGCCTTGTTTGAACAATCTCACGATGCGGTTTTCATTATGAGTCTCGAAGGGCGGCATTTGGAAGTTAATCGTCGCGCTGTGGAACTGTTGGGGTATACCCAATTTGAATTGCTCGCGCTTTCATCGTGGGATATTTCCGCTGAGTTAGACAAGAGCGCCGATGTGCTGACGCGCTTGTTGCATGGCGAACATATCCCGATTTTTGAGCGTCTCTTTCGCAAGAAAAGTGGCGAAGTAATCCCAGTGGAAATTAATGTCGAAATCGTGCGCGATGCCGGTGGGAAGCCAATGCACCTTCAGAGCGTTGTGCGCGATATTACGGAGCGGAAATGCGCGGAAGAAGTGCTGCGCGAAAGCGAAATCCGCTATCGTATTGTCGCAGATAACACCCATGATTGGGAGTTTTGGCAACTATCCGATGGGCAGTTTTTATATACATCCCCTTCATGCAAACGGATTACCGGGTATGACGCCCAGGAGTTTATGAGTAACCCTGATTTAATGTTGGCGATTGTTCACCCGGAAGACCGCGACAATTACCTCAAACACCAGCGGCGGACAAATTCCAACCAGACGCCGGGGGAAGTCGAGTTTCGTATTTTGCTGCCCGATGGCAGTATCGTGTGGATTGGGCATGTTTGTCAACCTGTGTTCGATGACAGGGGCAATTATCTTGGCGCGCGCGGAAGCAATCGTAACATCACTCTCAGCAAGCAAACAGAAGTTATCTTAAAACAGGCAAATGCGGACTTGCGAATTCGCGTGCAACAAGTGGAAAACTTGCAGATGGAGTTGCGCGAACAAGCCATCCGCGACCCGTTGACCAATTTATATAACCGCCGCTATTTGAACGAAACGTTGGAGCGAGACCTTGCGCGCATGAAGCGCGAGAAAAAGCCGCTCAGCGTAATCATGATAGACCTCGACCATTTTAAGTCAGTCAACGATACCTATGGACATCTCACCGGCGACCAGTTTTTGATAAAACTGGCGCAAATCATTTCAAATAGCGCGCGCGGCTCGGATATTGCCTGCCGTTATGGCGGCGAAGAATTTCTTTTGGTGATGCCCGGCGCGTCTGCAAATGCGGCGTTTAAGCGCGCGGAGGAAATCCGCCGTTTGTGCGCCAGAACGCACGTGTTGTGCGGCGCGGAAAAAGTCCGCGTTACTGCTTCATTGGGGGTGGCGGCGTTTCCTTTACATGGCAGGCAGGGGAGCGACTTGATTGCAAAGGCAGATGTGGCGTTGTATATATCCAAAGCGAACGGCAGGAACAAGGTAACGCTGTGCTGCGAAAAACAGACTCGCGCAGCCCATAAATAAAAGAAGTCCAGAAGTTCTAATTCTGGACTTTGCATAAAAACTCCGCAAGTAGAACTTGCGGAGTCCGTAGTTAAAAAATTTCCTGCTGAATGTTAAAGGTTTTACAAATCGCGCGAATTTCATCCACGCTTAAACCTGAGCCAATCTCTCCCACCGAGAGATTTAGGTATTCATATTTTGCCGCGGCTTCTGTATATTCGATGCGGTCCCCGGCGCGCTTGACCGAAACATCCGAGCGCGCCATTACGCCATGTTTTGCCCACACAACCACGCGATGTTTCCGCAGGGATGCGACGGTATGCGCCATCAATTCCGCTGAGCCCGGCACGCAAAATGGGACAAGTCCAATCCCTTCCGGCAGGGTGATGATGGTCTCAGGCTGCCAGCGTAAGAGATGCGTATTCAAATATTTTTCATCTTGATAGCGTTCGACATGGCTGAGGTAGGTCAAGTGCGGCGGCTGCGCGTGTACCAGCGCGTGGAAATTCGTCCCCGTTTTGATGATTTGGTCATAATGCACGGCGAGATGTGAGTTGAATTCTGAAGTCACGCGCTCGAATCGGCGGTGATGGGATGTGTAAAGTTTGCCGGTTACGCCGCCTTCATCCACGACAATGCAGCCGATGTTGGCAAGCGGCTCGTCTATAATTTCGCGCAAGCGCCGCCCCGAACCGCTGACCAGAAAAGACGCGCCCGCCAATTCTGGAACGGGCTGCGGCAGGCTGATGTGTGTCATTAACGGAAAACGGGAGCGCGGCTCGAAGTTCCAGCGCATACAAATGGATATGTTGCCCGCCGCGCCTTCACTGGCGTCAATATCTGCAAGGCGTTGACCGGTTTCGCCGATCATTTCCAATAAATCATCTATTTCAGGATATGGGTCTGTAATCATTTTTACCTTGTTGAACGGATTCCGAAAGTTCTACTTTTGGAATTGAATAGTGAATTTTTCCTTTGGAGTTTAGTATCTTCTCAATATTTCGGGGTTGAAGACGCACCGTCCCGAAGGTTTCCTTGAAAATCTAGTTAATCGCTCAAACCTTCGGGACG
>DZBA01000165.1 GCA_022729775.1 Anaerolinea thermophila
CCGTATCCCGAACCGCCGATGATGGATACAGTAGTAGTCAAAATATCTCCTTTGGTTTGGTAAACATGTCTACTTTTGCACTTTCTCTTTTGCCACATTCACCACGTAATCTACAATCTCGCCCGCGATGTCAATACCGCTGACAGGCTGCATGGTGTGGAATTCCATTGTGTGGTTGATTTCGTTGACGAGATATCCGCGCTCGGGGTGTTCGATTAAATCCACCGCGAGGACTCCCCCACCAACGGATTTGGTCGCGCGCAGGCACAGGTCTTCGATTTCGGGCGTGATGGGACACAACTCGCCTTCGCCGCCGCGCGCGGTGTTCGTAATCCAATGCTCGGATTTGCGATACATCGCGGTCAGCACTTTGCCGCCAATTACAATCGCGCGGATGTCGCGTCCAGGCTTCTTGATGTATTCCTGAATGTAAAACACCGAATGCTGCACCGACCCCAGCGTGGACTTGTGCTCAAGCACCGCTTCCGCCGCGTCACGGTCATTGACCTTCGCCAGCAGCCGTCCCCACGAACCGACCACGGGTTTCAACACAACGGGATAGCCAAATGCTTCGATGGCTTCGAGCGCGGCTTCGGGTGTGAAGGCTGCCATGTTGCGCGGCTGCGGAACTCCGTCACGCGCAAGCGCGGCGCTGGTCATTAACTTATCGCCGCAGATTTCCGCCACGGTTGCGGTGTTCACGGTCGGCACGCCAAATGAATTGAGCAGGCGCAGCGCATACAATCCGCTGTTGTAGCTGATACTTCTTTCAAGCACCGCATCGTATTGCTGCCACTGTTCGGGCTTGTCCAAATCGAAATGAATCGCGCGGTCATCGAGGCGGTCATAATCAATGCCGCGTTTTTCCATCGCGCTGAAAATCCATTTTTCTTCCACGCGCACACGGGAATAAAGGACGCCTATTTTTAATCGTTGCTGCATAATAATCTCCGTGGCGCGTGGTACGTGGGGACGTTATGCCCGCAGCCCACGTACCACGTGCTGCGTATTTATTCACCCCAATCTTCCTGTTCCATGGGCGCGAGCTGGACGGCGGCGGGGTCAACAGATGTAACTTCGAGGTCAACGCCGCAATCAGAGCAAACGATGATTTCACCGACTTCGGTGCCTTCGGTCAGGTTGACTTCGGCTTCACATTCAGGGCAGGTAACGGTAGACATGGTATTTTTCTCCTATTTTTGGATTCCAAAGTCTCCAGACTTTGGACTATGATTTTTCAAACGACAGGAGTCGTTTGACTCCGTCTAATTGCAGTTTTACAGATTCAGGACTCGTCCCGCCAATAGCGTTTCTGCGTTTAATAGATTCCATCGGGTCGAACACTTGATATACATCCGCTTCAAACGCGGGACAAAGCGCTTGATACTCCGCGAGGGACATTTGCTCCATCCCGATTTTCTTTTCAATTGCGGCGCGGACGGCTTTGCCTGCGATGGCGTGCGTCTCGCGGAACGGGATTCCCTTGCCGACGAGATAATCCGCGAGGTCGGTTGCCATCATGGTCGAGTCAATTGCCGCGCGCATTCGCTCAGGCTTGGGGGTGATGGTGGAAATCGCGCCCGCGATGACAGGCAACATCACCAGCAGCGTATCGGTCGCGGCGAACACGGGCGCTTTGTCTTCCTGCAAATCTTTATCGTACGTGGAGGGCAGACCTTTGAGCGTGGCGAGCAGCCCCGTGAGCATTCCCAACAACGTGCCAGCCTTTCCGCGCGTCAGTTCAAACATATCGGGATTTTTCTTTTGCTGCATGAGGCTCGAACCAGTGGAGTATGCGTCAGAGAGTTCGAAGAAACCAAACTCCGCGCTGGTGTATAAGACCAACTGCTCGGACAGTTTGCTCAGGTGGATTCCAATCATCGTCGCGCAGAATAAAAACTCGGCGGCGAAGTCGCGGTCAGATACCGCGTCGAGGCTGTTGGGCGCGGCTTGCTCAAACCCAAGCGACTCAGCCAGCGCGGCGCGATTCACATCCACGGGAGTTCCTGCTAACGCGCCGCAACCTAATGGAAGAATAGAAACGCGCGCGGTTAAATCTTTGAGGCGGGCGCGGTCACGCTGCAGCGGATGAAAATGACTCAGCCACCAATGCGCGAGCAGAATCGGCTGGGCGCGCTGCAAGTGGGTGTAGCCGGGCATGATGGTCTCGCCCGCTTTTTCCGCCTGCTCGATTAATGCAGATTGCACTTTCATCAGCGCAGAATCCAATTGCGGAATCGCGCTTAACATCCACAAACGAAAATCAGTTGCTACTTGGTCATTGCGACTTCTGCCTGTGTGCAGTTTGCCTGCGGGCGCGCCGATGAGTTCGGTCAGTCTGCGCTCGACTGCGGTGTGAATATCCTCATCAGACGGGACGAAGATAAACTCGCCCGAAGAGAATTCCTGCTTAACAAGATTCAATCCGTGGACGATGGCGTCGCGTTCCGCGTCCGAGAGAATGCCCGCGCCGTGTAATCCATTCGCCCACGCGAGACTCCCCTCCACATCCTGAAGCGCCATGCGCTGGTCAACTGGCAGGGATGAGTTCAACATCCACGCCATGTCATCTACTTTTTGTGAAAAGCGTCCGCCCCAAAGGGTCATAGAACCTCCAAGTAAACAGGTAAACAAGTACACAAGCAGACAAGCGCAGCGCCTACATGTTTTCCTGTATACCTGTTTACGTGTGTACTTGTATCCATGCTAATCCCTTTTGAATTTTGAATAATCAGGCTTCGACATTTCCAAACCTGAAACGGGCAGACCGTTCATCGCGCGGACTTTCATGCTCAGTCCGAATAGGCGGATGAAGCCCTCCGCGTGACTCTGGTCGTACACATCTTCCTGACCGAAGGTGGCGAAATCTTCGCGGTACAGGCTGAACGGCGATTTACGTCCCGCGCTGATGATGTTGCCCTTGTAGAGTTTGAGGCGCACGGTTCCAGTGACGGGTCCCTGCGTGGCGTTGACAAATGCGTCGAGCGCTTCGCGCAGCGGGGTGAACCATAAACCGTTGTAAGTGAGTTCCGCATATTTCACGGCGACCACTTGTTTGTAATGCAGCGTTTCGCGGTCGAGGATGAGCGACTCGAGTTCACGGTGGGCGTAGAGCAGAATCGCGCCGCCGGGCGTTTCATACACGCCATGTGACTTCATCCCCACGAGGCGATTCTCCACGAGGTCAACGCGACCAATGCCGTGATTGCCGCCAATTGCATTGAGCGTGGAGACAATCTTCGCGGGCGAAAGTTTTTCGCCGTTGACCGCAACAGGCTCGCCGCTTTCAAATTCAATTTCCACATACTCGGCTTCGTCGGGCGCGTTCTCAGGCGAGGTGGACATCTGGTACATGATTTCTTCAGGCTCGTTCCACGGGTCTTCGAGCAAGCCGCCTTCGTGCGACAAGTGCCAGAGATTCGAGTCACGGCTGTAAATGGATTTGATGGTCGCGGTCACGGGGACGTTGTGTTTTTCCGCGTAGGCGATGGCGTCTTCGCGCGAGCGGATTTCCCATTCGCGCCACGGGGCGATGACCTTCAAGCGCGGGTCGAGCGCCATGACGGTCAGTTCAAAACGCACCTGGTCGTTGCCCTTGCCGGTCGCGCCGTGCGCGATGGCATCCGCGCCTGTTTCGTGCGCCACATCCACCAGATGTTTGGCGATTTGCGGGCGCGCGACGGAAGTTCCGAGCAGGTACTTGTGTTCATAGACCGCGCCTGCTTTCAGCATGGGGAAGAGATATTCCGCCGCGAATTCTTCCTTCATGTCGTGCATGACGAATTGATTCGCGCCGCTCTTGATGGCTTTCTGTTCGAGCGCGGCTAAATCTTCGTCGCCCTGTCCCACATCCGCGCAAAAGCAGACCACTTCACAGCCGTAGTTTTCCTTCAACCACGGAACAATCACCGATGTATCCAGTCCGCCCGAATAGGCGAGGACAACTTTCTTCACTTGCGGTTTTGGTTTTGATTTCATGATTCTCCTTGAGTAACGCAGGCTTAAGCCTGCGTTACAAGTAAAAATAAAAACAGCCCTCCGAGAAGGAAGGCTGTTTGTGTGGACTATGCGCGTTTATGCACGCTCGCGCTTATCTTGTCATCCAAACAAAAAGAACCCGACCTTCTGGGTGGGAGCAGGCTTGGGACGACGGGCGCGCGGGAACGACTTTGTGCTAAACATCGGGCAAAATTCTACCCGAAAAACGACATGAGTCAATGATTTTGAAAAAGGAATTTCCTACTATGCCGCGTCCGCTAGTTGATAAATGATGGGACGATATTTCGGCGCGGGAATAGGTTTCCCTTCCGCGTGTGCGGCTTCGAGCCAAACATTCTTCGCCATTAACGCCTGCATTAACGCTTCTTCAGGAGTTTCTCCAAAAGCGGAACAATGCGCCAGGTCGGGGATGTCGGCAATATAACCTTCATCTTCATCGCTGTAGAAAATATTAATGTGATAATCTTTCATCTTTCTTCCTCCAAACTCAAACTATACCGCTCAACCAAATCCATAAACTGGCGTATTTGATAAGGCTTGACCTGTCCCTTTACGTTTTGCAAATTGACAAGTTCTTTTACGCTTGTGTGAATAAAAATATGATGACTGCCGCTCACTCTTGAAAGACGAAAACCAAAACCTTCAACCAATGCGACAAAATCATCGAAGGAAATATTTTTGGAGCCAGCAAGTATTTTTGCGAGGATTTTTTTGAGTTTAGCCATTGATGTTGATTATACTACCCGCGCCCAACAGGGTAACAAGCCGTCCATTAAATGCAGAGCAAGGAATTTCATTCTGCATTCCTCACTCTGCATTCTGCATTGTCTTACGCCTTCGCCTGCTTCACGACATAATCCACCATCAGCGCGGGGATGTTAACGCCCGTGGTGGTAATGCTGTTGCGGAATTCCATCGTGTGGTTGACTTCGTTCACGGTGAATCCGTTTTCGGTTTCAAACACGTCAATCGCGAGCAATCCGCCGCCGATGGCTTTCGCAGTGCGATGGCAGATTTCGGTGAGTTCAGGCGTAAGCGGACAATTCGAAGCGACGCCGCCGCGCGCGGTGTTGGTAATCCAACTTTCGGATGTGCGATAAATCGCCGCGATAGGTTCGTCGCCCACCACAAATGCGCGGATGTCGCGTCCAGGTTTGTTGATGTATTCCTGAATGTAAAACACCTGATGATTCACGCCGAGCGTGGATTTGTGCTCAATCAACGATTCCGCCGCGTGACGGCTGTCCACTTTGGCGAGCAGGCGTCCCCACGAACCGACGACGGGCTTCAACACGCAGGGATAGCCCATCGCGTCCACTGCTTTGAGCGCGGATTCTTCATCGAATGCCATATACACGCGCGGGGTCGCAATTCCGTTTTGGACGAGCAGTTGACTCGTCACATATTTATCGCCGCAGCGCTCGGCAACATCCGCCGAGTTGACCACCTTCACGCCGTTGGCTTCGTAAATCTTCGAGATGTACACGCCGCGCGAATAGGATACCGAACGCTCAAAAAGCACGTCCACAGATTCCGCGATGGATGAAATATCGAAGAAGTGACCGTCGTCCTTAATGCGGACAACTTCCACGTCCGCGTGTTTTTCCAATTCGTCGAGCAGATATTTTTCTTCCGCGCGCAGGCGGGTGTATAAAAAACCGATTTTTGTCATGGGTACTCCTTTGTAGGTATACAGGTACATAAATAGACAAGTGGACACGTAGACATGTAAACAAGTACACATGTAGGCGCGTATCTACCTGTTTACGTGTCTACTTGTATACCTGTTTACTTTTACAAACGCGCAATCACTTTTTCAGTTACCTGATTCGTCGTCAACGTCCCGCCCAGATCGGGCGTGGTTTCGTTGTTGGCGATACAGGCTTCAATCGCGGAGCGCAACTTTACAGCGTGATTATTTTCGCCGATGTGATCTAACATCATGGCAGTAGCGAGCAGCATGGCAATAGGATTCGCTTTGCCCGTGCCGACCAGCGGCGGCGCGCTGCCGTGTACTGGCTCGAAGACTGCCGCGTCCGCGCCGATGTTGCCCGATGACGCGATTCCGAGTCCGCCAACGAACATGCAGGCTTCATCGCTCAAGATGTCGCCAAATAAATTCGTGGTGACAATGATTTCAAATTGCTCTGGCGCGCGGACAAGTTCCATCGCGCAGGTATCCACGAGCATTTCGTTCATTATGATGTCAGGATATTCTTTTGCGATTTCCAACGCAACAGTGCGGAAGAGTCCGCAGGTTTGGCGCAGCACATTCGCTTTGTGGACGACATGCACGGATTTGCGTCCCGTCTGCCGCGCAAGGTCAAACGCTTTGCGGATGATTCGTTCCGAGCCTTTGCGGGTGATGACGCGCTCGGTGATGGCGCGTTCCCCGTCATCTTCCACGCGCTCTATTCCTGAATAAAGCCCTTCCGTGTTTTCGCGGACGATGACCATATCAATATTCGCGCGCGATGATGAATGTGGAATGGAACGCGTCGGGCGCAAGTTGGCGTAGAGATCAAGCGCTTGGCGCATACGCACGACGGGTGAAAAATAATTGGGAATGTTGGGCGGCGTGGTCACTGCGCCGAAGAGCGTCGCGTCCGAATTGCGGATTTGCGCAAGAGTCGAATCAGGCAGCGGCGAACCAGAGCGTTCATATTCGCCGTAGCCAATGCCGCACTCGATAAATTCCCATTCAATCGGCAGCGCGGATAACACTTCTTTTGCTGACGCGATGACTTCGGGTCCAATGCCATCGCCAGGGAGGAGGGTGATTTTGTACATTGATTCTCCATGCTTTGTGTCCCACATCCCACGCACTACGTAACGCGTAGGACGTGGATCTTTATGCCATCAATTCTTCTATATCATGCTCTTTCAAGAAATTCACAATGCCGCCCGCGTCGGCGATCTTCAAGACAAAATCAGGCAGGGCGCGCGCTTGGTATTGATGTCCGTTGGTGCGGTTGAAGATTTCGCCCGTGGACAGATTCACATCCACATCGTCACCTTCGGTGATGTCCGCAGCCGCTTCGGGACATTCGAGAATTGGCAAGCCGATGTTAATCGCGTTGCGGAAAAATATCCGCGCGAAGGATGGCGCGATGATACATTTCGCCTGCGAGCCTTTGATGGCAATCGGCGCATGTTCACGCGACGAACCGCAGCCAAAATTACCTCCGCCAACGATGACGTCGCCGGGTTTTACGTTTTTTGCATATTCAGGTTTGATTTCACAAAAGACATTCTTCGCCAGTTCCAGCGGGTCAATTGTGATGTTGAAACGTCCGGGGATGATTTCATCCGTGTTCAGGTTTTCGCCAAATGTCCAGGCTTTGCTCATGGTTGCTCCTT
>DZBA01000166.1 GCA_022729775.1 Anaerolinea thermophila
GTCGCTCAGTTTGAAGCGCGCGCGGAAGGCGGGCAAATCGCCGTTGAAATAATTAAGGTCAATACCGTTGCTTTCCACGCCGTAGAGTTTTCCATCCCCGCTTTCGGTGAACTGCCAGAAGAGCCATTCTTCCGCGCTCCAGGGTTTGGGGATGGAAGGCTTCACCGCGCCGTAGTGCGCGATCCATAACGGGTATTGATGAAAATATTCCAGTTCGTTGGGTTTGGTCGTGGCATTGGGAGCGTTGTCACGCCAGTAATAATAGGCGGTGTAAATGGCAATCTCTTTCTTGCCGATGAGCTGCTTCAAGCGTTCGAGAAAGTTATACCAATTTTGCCAGCCCTTATACGCGCCGTTATAACTTTCCTCAAAGTCCGCAAAGAGGGGCAGCTCGCCAAAGTCGCCGCCGAATTGCTCGACCCATAACTCGGCTTGACGCTTGGGGTCTGCGCGGCTGTCATAAAACCAATATGAGCCGCGCGGAAATCCCGCCAGTTTTGCCTCGCGCCAGTTGATTTTGAAATCCGAATCCACCCACAGATTTTGTCCCGCGCGGATGACGACAAACTCCGCGGATTGGCGCATCTTGGTAAAGCTAATCCCTTGCGGGGTCTCGGGGTCATCTTGATAGAAGCTGACATCGGGTCCGATGATATATGCCATTATGTTCTCCTTTACTCAAAAAAAGCCGCTGACATAAGTCGGATACCCGCGCCGCATTCATTCAGCGCAGGCATCCGACTCGTAAAATTATACTGTTCCGCCCAATCTTTCTACTTTAGCGCGTCAAGCCATTCTTTGGATTTCAATACGTTGCGCTTTTCGAGCATTTTATTGCTGATGAAAGTTTGAATGTCTTCGGAGAGTTTCTTCGCGCTCCACTTGCTTGATTTCAATTTATCCTTGACCGCCGCGAGAATCTTCGGCGACATATCTGTAAATACAAGCGTCTCGGCAATGACCCATTCCGAGCTCGCGGATTGGACATGTTGGACAATCAGATTTTCCAGCTCGCCCAGCACGAGTTTTGCAATGGTGCGCGCGCTTTCAGATTTGCTGCTTTCGACATAGATGCGGTTGATGGGTTCCGTGCCAGAAGCGCGGATGCGTAAGAGGTGACGCGAATCGCCGTTGGAATCGCGCAGGCGAATTTCCACCAGGTCATAGCGCACGCCGCCCGCGTAGATGACATCGAACTCGCCGATTTTATTTTCTTTGCCGGGACCAAACGCATCGAGATAGGAATTGATGATGTTTTCTTTGACTTCGAGAATCGCGTCCAAATCGGTGCGTCCCGCGTTGGAATGTTTATCAGAATTGCCGAAATCTTCCTTGCCGCCAAAGGATTCCCACAACCCGCTCATGGCTACCGTTTCTTTCCATAATTCTTCCATAGAATACAGCGGTCTTTCGCTCCGCGTGCCATAGTACGCCAGCATGTCCATGATGAGCAGGTTCGCCCAAATGCCATCTTTGTCGGTGACGTGACCTTTGGTGGTCAGACCGGAACTTTCCTCGCCGCCGATGAGGATGGTCGAGCGCCAATTTTGCGGGAGCGGAGACAAGCCGCGATACCGCCTGTCTGTCCTGCGTTGTTCTTCGATGTACTTGATGCCGACTGGAACCATAAACGTATGCTTGTAAACCTGGTCTTCGCGCTTGCCCATTCTGCGGCGATAGAAGGGATGGTCCACATACGCGGGGATGACATTATCTTCGGGTTTATTTTCTTCATTATCCGGAATCATCCCTGCCAGCACTTCTAGCAGCGGGGAGCCGGTTTGGGTTGCAATTACCCTGCCTTTGTAGCCGCGGTCAATTCCCAAATAACGAACCAGCATCGGCAAAATCTGGTTGGGGCGGAAATACACGCCGCCTTGATCCACTACGCCGAAGCGGTCTGAATCTGTATCCATGCCGAGTCCCAAAAATGCCTTGGTATCTTTCACACGCAGTTTCAATGGGTTGATGTAGGGTTCTTCCGGGTTGGCATATTCAAGCCCGGTCAAAAGCGGGTCGCGCTCCGGGTGCATGACAGTATGCTGAACGCCGATTTCACCCAATATCTTGCTTAGGTAGCCGCGGCTCGCGCCGTGCATTTCATCTATGATGACCGGCTTGCCATTGAAATATTTGCGGATGCGTTCGGTGTCTATGGAAATTCTATCGTTGCCCTGTCCGCTGTTCAACACCCAATCGCAATAATGTTGAATTGGGTCGAAGCCAATAATTCTTCCGTTCTCAAAACTTTCCTGAAAATCGGCTTCCGGCGCTTTTTGTCCGAGGATGCTGATTTCATTGATGCGCGAGGCGATGAAGTCAGTGACGTTGGTCGGCGCGGGAAAACCCTGTCGCGGATTGAATTTGATGCCCTGCCATTCCGGGGGATTGTGACTCGCGGTCAAGTTGATTAATCCCGCGACTTCATCCAGTTTGTGATAATCGGTCAACCAGTAGACCAGCGCGGGGGTGGGCGTATCGCGGTTGGCGAATTCGATTTCGAAGCCGTACGCGAGGCAGACTTGCGTAACCCATTGCGCGACTTTTTCAGCGTTCAAGCGGCTGTCATAACCGATGATGATTTTCTTGCCGGATAAATCTTCGCCTTTCAAATATTTGGGCAGGTCTTTATTGGTCAGATAATCGCAAATTGCCTGCGTGACCTGTTTCGCGCGCTGCTCGGTGAAATCGCGCTGCCAAAGTCCGCGCACGCCGGATGTCCCAAAACGCAGGTATTTGAAATCATAGATGGCGCGCAAAAGCCCGGAGTTGCCATCCTTGCCGACCAGCCTTTTATTGGTTGTGCGAATTTTGAAATTGTATAACCGCTCGGCAATATTTCCGATTTGAATCACGCGGAAGGGCATGTAACGATCCGGTGACGCGACATCCATATCGTTGACGATGGGCATGATTTCGTTCTTGATGTCGCTCTTCAAAGGCGAAAAGACCGAAAGCGACAAAAACGATTCGATGACTTCGGCAACGCGCTTGCGCAATTGCGCCATCATCGGCATCATTTCATCTTCGAGCATTTTGCGGCGGGCAAGGTCGCTTTCCTTTTCCGGGTTGGGGACGAAACCTTCGTGGCGATATTGCCCGGTTTCTGCAATGGCAGTCAACAGCACGGCGAATAACTTTGCGAGGTCATAGTCTGACCAGGTTTTGTCTATCTTCTCGCCAATCAACGCTTCGACTTTATCCAAAAAGCGGTACATGGATTTGACGGCGGGATCCCACTCGGATGGGGATTCCGCTTCGGTTAATTGCCTATTGACGCGAATAAACTGCTTGCCAAGTTCTTGAGGTTTCATGGTTGTTTTCCTTATCAAAAGTTTTTTATGACATATTCACCACGCCGCCGCGTGTGCAATTCAAGATGTCAATATAGCCGTTTGGCTGCTTTGAAAATTCCTGCGCTTTGCGGGAAATTTCGATTGCAATTTTGGCGAGGTCTCTTTCAGTGTAGGTGTTCTCAGATTCTAGCATAATTCTGAAAAGAGGTTCTGTTCCGGAATAACGCAGGTTTGCGCGCAACAATCCGGGGTATGTGGAAAGCGCTTCATTTTCCATGGCTTGCAATTGCTGTTTATCATATCTTCCTTCAGCGCCTATTTGGGCAGAGGCAATAATCTGCGGCATTTTACCCACACCAGCGGCAAAAGAAGCCAAAGTCTTATAACCCGATTCAATGTAGGCATTCATGACAAACAAGGCTGTCCGCAAACCGTCGCCGGTGATATGTCCCTCATCCAGCAGGATGATATGCCCAGCCTGCTCGCCGCCCAATCCCACTTTTCCCTTTTCCGCGTTCCGATTCCAAAACTGCATTAATTTTTCGATGACATATTTATCGCCGACAGGGGTTTCATACATCTGGATATTTTGCGATTCAACGTAACGTTTCAATCCTTCATTTCGCATGTTCGTTGTGACTACGGAATTTTCGAGCAGCGCCCCGCGCTTCTCCAAATAGCGCGAGAGGAATCCCAGCATGTGGTCGCCGTCTATCAGCGTGCCATCCTCGTCTACAAAAACCACGCGGTCTGCATCCCCATCGAAAGCCAGCCCAAAGTTTGCGTTGTTTTGTTTGATGACCTGGTGAAATTTCTCCGGGAAGCGGCGCACATATTCCGAGCCTGAGTTGAAGTTGATATTCAAGCCGGTGGGTGAGGCGTTCATGACCACGATGTTTGCGCCCGCGCGCTGGAAGATATCCGGCGCGACGTGTGACGCGGCGCCGTGCGAGCAATCAATCACGATGGTCAATCCGCGCAGGAAGTTCGCGGGGTGTTCCGTCAAAAGGTCTTGTGAATATAATTCTTCGAACGAGCGCCCGTCCACATACCTGCCGGTGTCATTTTGAAGCGTTGGATGAAAATTTTCATCGAACAACAAGTTCTCGATTTCCTGTTCGACCTTTTCATTTAATTTTTGCCCGAATTGGTCAAAAAATTTAATTCCATTTTCCTGCACTGGGTTATGCGACGCGGAAATGACAATGCCCGCCTCGGCTTTGATGGAAGAAACCATCCATGATACAGCAGCCGTAGGGATGACGCCCAGGTCAATGATGTCCACGCTGCTGCTCAACAGCCCGGCAGTGATGGCATTTTGCAGCATGATGCCGGATTGGCGCGTATCGCGTCCAATGATGACGCTTGATTTTTTCTCAGATTTCAAAACCTTGCCTGCCGCCTGTCCCAGCCTCAAAAAGAACTCGGGCGTTAGGGGACTTTCTCCCACCCTGCCGCGGATACCGTCAGTGCCAAAAAGTTTTAGCATGTATTTTCTTTCCTTGTGATGACAATTTTTTTATTCCGACCTGCGCCGGTTTGTTACATTTTAACATAAGCCACTGACTGGACGAGATAAAACTTCTCCCAAGCGGAGTATAATCGCACAAAGCAAGTAACGAGAAATCTGTCGAGCAAGCAGACATCGTGATTGTGCGCATCTTGAACAAATCAGTGGGTAATGGATGTGGTTTTCGAGCGGCGCGGATTTTGTCGTCAATCAAACAGTAAAGGAGACGCAGCAATGAAAAATATCAGCATAAAAATAATACTCTTTTGTATGGTTCTGATTTTGGCATCATGCAGCGCTGGGACAGACAAGCCTTCCATGCAGTCAGCCCCTTCCGCGCCGATGACGCCCGTAACGTCTAGCATGGAGAATGGATTGACATGGACGGAATGCATTCTGCCTGACCGCGAGTACTCTGCCGCGACGGAGGATATCGAGTTGATTGCCGATTGCCTGAACAAAGAGTTCCCAAGTTTGGGCGAGAGCGATAAAAAAATATTCGGGGAGCGGATTGCAGGCGACGCGGGAGATAATTTTCGGCTGGCGATTGGCAGCGATGTTTATGAAACGAAGTACAACTCCCAAGGGGATGGCATCCACTATGATTATGAATTGCTGAAAAACGGCGCAGTCATCGCGCAAACAAAAGCGTCCTTTGCTACCTTTCCCCCAAATCTAAATTTGGCAAATATCGGCGGAAAAGCGGTTTGGGAAGTCGCTGCCGAGCCGCACGTAATTTTTGTGGACGGTGTCAACTTCAACGAAAAATATCAACTGGAGGGTTCTTTCTTTCCGTATGAGATCAAGGGGAAACTGCTATACATCGCGCAAAAAAGCGGAAAATATCATATTGTCTATGACGAAAAAAATATAGGACCTGAATTTGACGAAATCTCCATGGCATATTGTTGCGCGGAAGCGTCAGTGTACTATGGGCAGGGACAGTATTGGTTCCTCGGCAAACGTGATGGAAAGCAATTCGCTGTTGCGATTGAGTGATTCATCTCGCGTGGCTTCGTCAAGATAGGCAACTTAAACCATCAGGTCACGTTTTTGCGTGACCTGATGGTTATCTGTCTGGCAAAACATTCTCATGTCCACTGGTCAGGGTGATAAAGACTGGATGAGGTAAAACTCCTCTCAGGTCAAGAGTGGAACATTGAAATCGAGGAAGCCGTCGAGCAGTCGTACTAAACAAATGGGTTGATAATTTTCAAAGCCCCGCGAACAGACAATCCATTTTGCATATCTTCCGAATAAAGGATTTCAGCGTTTGCAGCCAGCGCGCAGGCGACCACCATACTGTCCCAAAAAGAAAAAGAATACTCCTGCCGTAATTGGGACGCAGCAAGCAATATGCTTTCATCCATTTCCACAACGGGATATTTCTCGTAAAAGGATTGAATCAATCTGGCGATTTGTTCTTCTGAAAAGTCTGCTTTCTTAATCAAGTTGACGCAAACTTCATTGACGACCTGCACGCTCAACATCGGATCAACTTGTTGGAATAACTCTTTTGCCCGCTGAGACTTCTCTTCCTCGTCCGTGTCAAGAAAAGCATACAGCCAGATATTAGTGTCAATGAAAACAGCGGATTTATCTGACATAAATCTGTTCCCGCGTGAGACGTTTAAAATTCTTTACCTTGACGGGGTTTGCTATTAAATAATCAAGATAATTATTGGCGACGGCTTTTTTTGCTTCCACTTTAAGAATCACGCGGACATGGTCGCTGAACTTCCCTTGATACTTCTTAGGGATTTGAATCATGCCATTCTTGACCTTTGTTTCAAATTGAACTGTAAACATAGTTCACCTCGACTCAAATTATAGCATTTTTGATTCGATTGTTTGTGAAAAATTCGTGGACGATTTGGTAAATGCCCCCATGCCCACCACCGTTGACCGCCGCCCCGCAAGGGGGTGATAAAGCTGGCTGGACGAGATGAAACTCCTCCCAGGGCAGGAGTGGGACATTAAAACTGAGAAAGCCGTCGAGCAATATTGACAGGAAAATTTGCGGGGTATAATCAAAGCGTTAGCATGAAAGGAAGTTGCTATGAACGCAAAAGTAAAAATAATCCAAAAAACAGCCTATCCACATATCGTGAAAATTGACGGCGTTTTGGGCGGGGAAGCCATCATTGAAGGCACGCGCATTGCCGTGTGGCACATTGTTGGCTATTACTACAAAGTGGGTATGACCGTCGAGGATATTTTAGCGGAATGGAATTACCTGAAACCTTCGCAAATTTTCAGCGCATTGGCATATTATCACGATAACAAAGAAGAAGTTGACGCGGCACGGGAAGAAAACAGTTACGAACATTGGAAGCAGGAACATCTCCCTCATGCCGCCTAAACTGCATTTGAACGAACATCTATCGCCGCGTCTTGCGGCTCAACTGCGGACTTATGGTTTTGACGTCACCTCCACATTGGAAATGAACATGATCGAAGTAGACGACGATGAACAACTGGAATATGCGGCAAAAAGTCAGCGGGCGATAGTAACTTTCAATCACAAGGATTTTGCGGTGCGGCATGACCG
>DZBA01000167.1 GCA_022729775.1 Anaerolinea thermophila
CCGTCGCATCCGTGTCCAAATGGTTTTTAATCACGGCAATTCCCAATGAGCCAAAAAATAATCCGTGTAAATCAGTGAAATCTGTGGCTAGAGTTTCTTTCCAATCTTGCTCATGGCATACTCCGCCAGCGCGGTGATGGTCAGCGAGGGATTGACGCCCGGGTTGGCAGGCATGATCGAACCGTCAATGATGTACAAGCCTTCGTAATTATGAACCTTGAAATTTTCATCCACCACGCCTTCATCGGAATTTTCCCCCACCGGCGCGCCGCCCAAAATATGAGCGGTGGTGGGCAGCCCCAAAAGATTCTCGCCGATTGAACCCAGCGCCACGCCGTTGACCCGTTTTGCAAATTCGCGCGTAATTTCGTGCGAGCCTTCCACCTGCGCGTTGATTTTGTAACCGGGTTCCTCATCCGCGACCAAGCCGGTGCGGAACAAGGTGAACAAGCTGCGTCCCATGCGGAATCTCATGCGGTTGTCCGCGTGCTGCATGACAAGCAGAATCGTGGCGTTGTGCGCCCAGCCGGGTAAAACCAGCGCCTTCAAAAAATCCATCGGATGCGTCAACGACCACCAGAAGAATTTCAACAAGCGCAGCGGCACGCTCACATCCGTATCAATCAACGGTCCCGCGAGGAATCTCATCAGCGATGAACCGTCCGGGTAGCGGACAGGTTCGATGCGCGTAATTTCATTATGATTGTAAATGGATGAAATCGCCACGCCTTCCGAATAATTGATGTCTGATTTTCGCGCAACGCATCCTAAAAGAGCCTCTGAATTCGTGCGAACCATTGTCCCCAACTTTGGCGATAATTTTGGGAGCGATTTTTTCACATCGCGCAACTTCAAGAGCAGCCGCATTGTCCCCATCACGCTCGCGGAGAAAATGACATTTTTTGCGCGGACTTTGTATGTTTGCTTGAATAACTTCGTAGAATCGCGGAAAGTCACTTCGTAATCCGTGTTCTGTAACTCGTAACTTGTATCACGTATCGGCTTCACATCCACCACTTCCACTTCGGCTTTTATTTCCGCGCCGTTCTTCTCGGCAAAATATAAATAATTTTTAGGCAGCGTATTCTTTGCGTTGTGACGACAGCCCACCATACATCCGCCGCAGTGTTTACACCCGGCGCGCGCGGGACCTTCCCCATCAAAGAAGGGGTCGGGGACGGTGACGCCGGACGCGCCGAAATACGCGCCCACATCCGTTGCGCGGAAGGTATGTCCCATGCCGCTTTCCTGCGCGAATTCTTTTAAGATTAAGTCCGCTTCCCATAAGTTGGGATTGCGCGCAACGCCGAGCATTTTCTTGGCGGTTTCATAATGCGGTTTCAACGCCTCGCCCCATTTGACATTTTGATTCCACGCGGGGGTGGCAAACGTCTCATCGGTGGGGACTTCCAACACGTTGGCGTAGCCCAAACTTCCGCCGCCCACGCCCGCGCCATGCAAGACCATTACGCCTTTAAGCAAACTGATTTGCATGATGCCGTGTCCGCGCAGGGCAGGCAGCCAGACATACTTCCAATACTGCCAGTTGGATTTTGCAAAATCTTCATCGCGGAATCTTTTTCCTTTTTCAAGCACAAGGACCGAATAGCCCTTTTCTGTCAAGCGCATTGCCGAGACCGAACCGCCGAAGCCTGAGCCGATGATGACGTAATCATAAGATTTCATATATTATTCCTTTGGGGGATGCCATCCCGCAATTGTCCATAATTGGCGCGCGCGCACAAGCGACGGGCGCAATGCTTTTGGTATATACGTCTCGCTCATACGGCAACAAGAAGATTTGATATGTCATGTCCGCGCTGTTTTAGAATTGCGGCGGCTTGGGCGCGGATAAGCATGTGTTTTTCATATTGTCGCAAAAGTTCTAATAATCTTTGCAATTCAGATTCGCTTAATCCATCTTTTTGACGTTTCAGTTGTAACTTTTCCAACTGCGCGGCTTCGCCTGTTTTGAAAATGCGGCGAGCTGTGCGCCATAAGGCTTTGTCATCGAGAAAAGATAATTCATCCAGCATTGTGGAAATATCGCGCGGGAGTTCATCATCAGCATCTATTGCCTGTGTAGCCACAGCCAACAATTCAGATTCAACGCTGCGCTGCGATTGCTGTGCGCGCTTTTCCACGCGGGTATACAAGCGTTTGGGAAGTTTTACCAATACAGGGTGCAAGCTCACGGAATCCTCTTTTTGTAAGTAAAGCGTGTGTCTGTTACTGTTAGAGACTGTTTAATAAGTACATTTCTGTACACGGATGACACAGATTTCACGGATTCTCACGGAAAAATCTTAAAAAATCCGCGTAAGTCCGCGTAATCCGTCAAATCCGTGTACAAAAGGCTTGTAGCGCACAAATCAAGAAGGGTAAACCGAGTTATTAACAGTCTCTTACGATTATACCCTTCACTTTTAATCTATTTTGTAATTTTCCTGCGGACGTAAAGCAGCTTTTCAACACGCGCCACCGCTTCGCCTTGCTCGTTCAAGACATCTACCGTAAACGTTGGCTCGACTTTGTATTGCGAATTTGCCTGCGCGCGGATTTCCTCCACGCGCTCTTGCGGAATGTGAAACGTCGCGCTGACCGTTCCCAGCCCCGGCTTGAGAAATTGAATCGTCGCGGCTTTATCCCACACGATGTAATCTTTGCCCAGCGCGCGCATGAGAATCAACATAAACCACGGGTCGCACATCGCATATAACGAGCCGCCAAAATGCACGCCGACCAGATTGCGGTTGAGCGGGGTCATCTTCAATTGTACGCGAATAGTGCGCTCGTCAATATTTTGCGAGCGAATCCCCGCGCCCAACAAAGGCGGGTAAAGGGTTACCAATTTTTCGAGAATGCGGCGGCGCGTGTTCATGGCTTGATTAAGGGGAGGTTCACCCTGATTTCCCCGCTCCATAATTTTAGGGCGGTTTCGTTTAACTCCCGCGTGAGGCTTTCGGGATATTTCCCATCGAGCGGAATGAACTTAATCAAACTTGGCGACTTGCCGCCAAAATCTGCGCCTTGAATTTTTTGCAGCGCTTTTTGAATCTCCAGCCGCGCGTCGCCATAGATGGATGTAATCATATTGGTTGTTATTTTCATATCCGCCGCTTGATCCCGTTCCGCGCCGATTGCCTGAATGCCAGATTCGTCAGCCGCGCGAAGCGCGCCTTGCCCTGTCACCCCGCCCGCCGCGAAGATGACATCCGCGCCGCGTTTGATGAAGCTCTGCGCGGTTTCATATCCCCAGGTTTCGTCCACAAAAATTTTTTCCCTGTCGCCGTCTTCACGGTAGGTGATGTATATTTTTGCGTTCTGATTTGCAAACTTCACGCCCACGCGGAAACCTTCGCAATATCGCCACATCGCGTCAATGCCCGATGTTTCGCAAACCGCGCCCACGCTGCCAGTCTTGGAAACGCGCGCAGCGGTCACGCCCGCGAGGAATCCCATCTGCTCTTCTGGAAAGGTGACAGGCATTAGGTTTGAGCGCAGTTTTTCATGCGGCTGGTTCATGCCGATAAAAAATGAGTCGGTGTAGTCGCTTGCGCTTCGGTAGGATTCGTCGCGCATTCCAAATCCGCTTGTGATGATAATGTCATAATGGCTTTCGGCAAAATACGCGATGTTTTTTTCGTAATCGCGCGTATCCACCGATTCGATGTATGCAATTTGATCCACAACGCCGCTGGCTTTTGCATCCTGCAATCCGAGCCATGTGTCTTGATTGACGCCGTTGTCTTCGATGCCCAGCGTATCGGTCACCAGCCCCGCGCACAACACATCCTCGCGGGCGCAATCTAATGAAGCGCAAGACGAAAGCGCCAATGCGAAACCATACATCACAAGGAGAATCCCTGCGCGTCTTCTATATGAAGTCATTTTTTTTATCGCCTGAGATTTGTTTTTTTGACCGGCTCTTCGATCATCTTCAAAAACGCATCCACCACATCGGGGTCGAATTCTGTCCCGCTTCTTTCTTTGATGTAGGTGAGCGTGCGCTTTTTTGACCACGCCCTGCGATAGGGGCGCGAACTGGTCAGCGCGTCGTATACATCTATGATGGCGAAGATACGCGCGGCAAGCGGAATCTGCTCGCCTTTCAATCCGCGCGGATACCCTGAGCCGTTCCAACGTTCATGATGCAAATATGGAATATCCAGCGCTTGTTGCAGGTATTTAATGGGATGCAGCATTTCCAACGCAAGGGTGGGGTGTGAGCGCATAATCTTCCACTCTTTTGGCGTTAATGCGCCTTTCTTCAAGAGGATGTGGTCAGGGATGCCCATTTTGCCGATGTCGTGAAGGAGCGCGCCGCGCCGGATGTGAAGGATGTCCTTGTCTGAAATGCCCATTGTCTTTGCGAGCGTGAGCGTTAGTTCTGTAACGCGCTGCGTATGCCCCTCGGTTTCCCTGTCGCGCAGGTCTAGCGCGCGCGACCAGCCTTCGATGGTGGCGTCATACGCAATGGCGAGGTCCATATTTGCTTTTTGCAGGTTATCGAACATTTGCGCGTTGTCTATGGTGATGGCGGCTTGCCCGGCAAGCGTATCCAAAAAATCGAGCCATTCTGAATCTGGGGCATAGTGTGAGCGGCGATACACTTCCAACACGCCTTTCACTTCCCCTTTGGCGATTAGCGGAACACAGATGTAATTGACGAAATTTTCCTGCGCCCACAAGCGCGTAAATTGGATGTTGTCTGCAATTTCGCCGCGTTCAAAAACTTGGATGATGCGGCGTTCCATCACGCAGCGTCCTGCAAAACGGTCGTTGAGGCAAATTTCCGCGTTTTCGATCATCGCCGTGCGAAAGCCCTGCCCGGCAAAAAATTGCAGCGTCTGTTGATAAGGGTGGAAGAGAAACACGCTCGCGGCGTCTACGCCTAATTGCGTGATGGTATGTTTCAAGAGGATGTTCAACGTGATTCGCAGGTCAAGGCTGGACGCAATTGCCTGATCCACTGCGCGCAGCGTTTGTAAGTGGTCGAGCCGCCGTAAGGTTTCGGTGTGTAACCGCACGCGGTTGATGGCGTTCCCCAGCAGTTCGCTGACGGTGATGATCAGTCGCGTAATTTGCGAGGTAAACGAATTTTTGTTTGCCCCTTTTTTGCGCGCCACCAACAGGACGCCGAGCAGGAAGTCCCCGGCAAGGATGGGGGTGATGATGGCTGCGCCCATGTTTTTGATTCCGTCCATGTCCTTGAGTCGCACGGGGTCATTGGAAAGGTCTTCGGTTTGATAAATATGGCGTGATTTGAGGATTGCCCCGCCAATCCCCTGGTCAATCCCAAATTTGTATCCGATATAGGGCGCGAGCTCGCCGCTTGCGCTGGAGATGTTCAAATGCGTTTGGTCAGGCTCGACGAGAATGATGGCGATGGTGTCCGCTTCGATGGCGCGTTCCAATCCCTCCAGGATTTGCGGCAAAAGTTCCGTTTCTGTTTGCAGGAAGCTGATGCGGCTGGAAATGGAAAAGAGCGTTTCCAGTTCCCGCGTGCGCGAAAGCAGCGAGACTTCCACTTGTTTGCGCTCGAGGTTTTCATGTTGAAACTGGCGGAACAAGTCTGAGTTGATGAGGGCAACCGCAGTTTGTGACGCAATGGTGTTGAGCAGGTGCAGATGGCTCTCACCGTAGGCATACGTCTGGTAACTAAAGACCTGAATTGTGCCAATCACTTGTTTTTCAATGGTCATAGGCACAATCAATGCCGATTGTGGAATTTCCGCGTCTTGCGGAAGGGAGGTGACGATATTATCGTTTGTGTCGAAATGATAAACAGTATTGGTATTCTTTAATCTTTCTTGGTAGTCGTTCAGCAGCAGTGGTTCCCCGGTGCGAATTACTTCGCTTTGAACGCCTTTCCCTTCCGGTTCCAGTGGAATGGATGGATACTTGCTCACATCCATTTGTTTTCCGTCATGCCAGCCGAATGACATGGTAATCATGCTGGTGCGCCGCTCAAAGGACGAAATTAAAATAGTGTTGCACGGAATTAATTTGGAAATACTTTCGTAAGTGACCTCGTACACATGCTGTTTTTCCAGGGAAGCGTTCAACTTCAAGGAGGCTTGATAGATCACCTGTAATTGTTCTGTATACTTATTCCATAATGACTGCGCGCGCTTTCGTTCTGTGACATCCCGCAGGGTGCCTTCGTGAAAGACAATGTTGCCATGTTCATCGTGGATGTAGTAGCCATGGTCTTCGACCCAAATTTCAGTGCCGTCTTTACGCCGCATCCGGTAGACTTCGGTCTCTTCCTGTCCCGTATCAAGGATGTGACTGCCGCGCTCTTCCGCGGAAAAGTACAGTTCTTTTTTGATGTCTGCGTTTAGCATTTCTTCCCGGCTGGCGTACCCAAACATCTTGACCATCGCGGGGTTTACATCCAGAAACTTCCCTTCATGGGTGCTGCGATAAACGCCGTCCATCATGCGGTTGAACAGGGCTTGGTATTGTTCCAGCGATTGATGCTGTACTTTTTCCGCGTCTTTGTACGCGGTGATATCGTTGATGATGCAAAACAGGACTTTTTCCCCGCCGACTGTGATGGGGGATGTTTGCGCTTCCACCGTGCGAACCTCTCCATTTGCCAGTTTATGTGGGAAGATGAAATTATTGCGCTCGCCTTCAACCGCAAACATGCGCTCTTTCAGCGCGCGTTCATGCGTGAGCATGTTAATATCGGATGCGTTCAGGTTCTTGAACTCTGCAAGGGTATAGCCGTAGAATTTTTCCGCGGCTTTGTTCGCGCCCAGTATCCGCCCTGATTCTGGCGCAATTAAAAGGATGACGGCTACATGGTTTTCAAATATCCCATGAAGCAGGTCTTCCGGTGTATTTAATGAAAAAGACCCTGTATCCGTCATTTGTTTTTTTTTCCGTAGGTTATCGGATTCTAATGCGTTGATGCGCGCTTTCCCGCCTTTCGAATGTTTTTGTCATAGAAACTCGAAGATGAATTTCAGTGACAAAAAGCAGGAAAACCCAAATGTCTGCCTGCGCCAACTACCTTAAATGATGTACAAGATTGATTTAATCTTCGCTAAGCGCGGCGATGGCGCGCAACAAACCAAAAACCAGCACGCCAAGTTTAATTCCTTCGCCGGCGGTGATGGCGGTTTCGCTTGCGTTTTTCTCTGCGCGGCGGGTAAGCAGCATGGCGGCAACGAGTCCGGTGGCGGCGCCGATCAATACGCTAAAGAAAATGGTTTTGCCTTTGTTCATGGGGTGATCCTTTGAAAGAATGTTTTTATTTTGGAAATGAAACTGTCGAATGAAATGACAGAGTTTGTTAATACTG
>DZBA01000168.1 GCA_022729775.1 Anaerolinea thermophila
CCGCGACGAAGCGCACCGTTTTGGAATCACCGCGCACCGCGCCCGCCGCTCGAAGATTGGTTTCGCCTCAGTCTTGGATTCCATCCCCGGCATTGGACCTTCGCGCCGAAAGTCACTCTTGAAACATTTTGGGTCTGTGGATAAGATTAGGGAAGCAAGCGTCGAGGAGTTGGCTGCGGTCAAAGGCATGAATATAAGCGCGGCAGAGTCCATCAAGGCGCATTTAGAGTAGGAGCATATATGATTATCGAACCTGTTGTCATTCCAAAAGGGACGCATAATGTTTTACGAAAATTAACGGGACAAACACGCCCCGACATTGCGTTGTCGCTTGCCATTAAAGACCTTGTGCGGCTGCGTATGAAAGAGGAGCGAGAACAAATCAATTTCTTTGAAAATAAGTACAAAATGGCTTATGCTGAATTTGAAAAAGCCTGCAAGGACGGCAGGGTAAAAGACCCATATTCATACGAAGTTGAAAAAGATGACTTTGCATGGGAAGCCGCTATTACCGAACTGGATGCTTTAGAGGAAATTTCGCAATGGCTCGTGTAAGCGTTGAAGACCTTGAAGACTTGATTATTTCAAATTGTGCGAAATCAAGCATTGTTCTCAATACCTCAATTTTGGTTTCCAAATTTACATGGCTAAAAATACGCGCATCTTTGACAGATGGAACATTCATTGATGTGTCATACAATCAGGTGACAGAAAAAACAGCGTACGCCCAGATTCGTGACGAACAAAGAATTTTTGGCGCAGACAACAAAAATGGCTGGCACTGGCATCCCTACGAAGACCCGCAGCGGCACGATTTTGTAGATAAAGAAATCACCTTCGCCGAGTTTTTGAAACAGGTCGAAGCATACATGGCAAAGTGAGCATTGCCATTACGAAAAGCATTAAAGCACATTTGGAGTAGGAGCAAGTATGTTAGTAGAAATATCAGCGGATACAGTTATTATTCCGAAAGGCTCGCAAAATATTTTGCGAAAATTAACAGGGCAATTGCGCCCCGATATTGCGCTCTCGCTTGCAATTAAAGAATTAGTCCACTTTCGCATGGAAGCCACGAAAGCGAAAATAGCCGCATACGAGCAAAAATATGGAATGACATATTCAGAATTCGAGCAAGCGTGGAAAGACGAAAAAATCGAAGACCCATACTCCTATCCCGTCGAACAAGATTACATGCAATGGGAAACCGCGCTGATAGACCTGAAGTCGCTTGAGGAAATTTTAGAATGGCAGGCTTAAGCATGACAGACTTTGAGGAACAAATGCGCGATGTTTGTTCAAAGTCGTCTGTTGTAAAGAGCGTCAACTTGTTTGCTTCGACGGAAAATTCCAACCTCTGGCGAATTTTATTAAAAAACGACACTGCTGTAGATGTAGATATTTCTTTTGTAGACGCATATTACAGCAATGCGGGAAAAATTTCTTTCGCGCACATCAAGAATAATGTCAGAATCTTTGGCGCAGATAACGCAGGTGGACGCTGGCACTGGCATCCCTACGAAGACCCGCAGCGGCACGATTTTGTAGATAAAGAAATCGCCTTTGCTGAATTTTTGAAACACATTGAAGAGAACTTATCAAAATGAAACAAGTATGGATTGTTGACGACGACGAAGAAATGGGACGCGCGGTCAGTTTGATGCTCAAACTGCTCGATTGCGAACCGCAATATTTTTTCCATCCGCGCAATGCCGCGCAAGCGCTTCTGGCAGGCGGACAGCCTGACTTGCTGCTGCTGGATATCAACATGCCTGAAGTCAGCGGCTTGGACATGCTCGAATTTGTCCGCCGGCGCAAGGAATGGAAAAAACTGCCCATCATCATGCTGTCTTCCGAGGCGGCAGACATAACCATTGATCAGGCAATGGCGCTCGGCGCGGATGCGTACGTGACAAAGCCTGTTACAATTGACGAATTGGAAAAGGCAATGTCACAAGCCTTTTACAAACATTTAATCTAATTTCATAAGGGTTGGCAGGTAAAAGATTGTCAGCCTTGAAATACTAAAATCATAAAGTGAGTCATATCATGCCCGTAAAAAATTCAAAAAGCGTCAAAAGACAAAGCAAACCTGTTAGCGCGTCACAGCGCGGCGCGCAAATCATGTTTGCCGTATTCGCTGTGTTGATCATCCTTTCGATGGTGCTTTCTGCCACAATAAATTATTAGCGTCCTTTCCCGCTCGTTCCTTCCTTTGCGCGGCTTTGTGCCGCGCTTTATTTCGCTTATTTACATAGAACGAAATGAATTTCGTTCAGCCGCGCGAAATGAATTTCGCGGTACTTTTTAGGAAACCTCTATGTTAGATAAATTACAAGCTATTGAAGACCGCTTTGAACAAATCAATACGGAACTTGCCGACCCGTCCATTAATTACCAGCGCGTCGCGGAATTGAACAAAGAGCGCGTTGACCTCGAACCGCTGATCGAAAAAGCGCGCGAATACCGCCAGGCGATGAAGAATCTCGACGAGGCAAAGAATATCATCGTCACAGAAAATGACGCGGAGCTTATCTCGTTGGCAAAAGCCGATGTGGACGACCTGCTTCCCAAAATCGAAATCCTCGAAAAAATCATCAAAGAAATGCTTGTGCCAAAAGACCCGCGTGATGACAGAAACGTCATCTTTGAAATTCGCGCGGGCGCAGGCGGTGACGAAGCCGCCATCTTCGCCTCGGATTTGTTTCGTATGTACACGCGCTACGCGGAAGATAAAAAATGGAAAACCGAAATCATGTCAGAAAGTTCGATTGGCGTCGGCGGGTATAAGGAAGTCATCTTTGAAGTTAAGGGCAGGGGCGCGTATTCCAGGTTGAAATACGAATCGGGCGTGCATCGCGTTCAGCGCGTGCCAGCCACCGAAGCGCAGGGACGTATTCACACTTCCACCGCGACGGTGGTGGTGATGGCAGAAGTGGATGATGTGGAAGTAGACATCCCCGAAACCGACATCGAAGTCGAAGTCTATCGCTCTTCCGGCGCGGGCGGACAGAACGTGCAGAAAAACTCAACCGCTGTGCGCTTGTATCACAAGCCGACGGGCATGATCGTCACCTGTCAGGATGAGCGCTCGCAGTTGCAGAACAAACTCCGCGCGTTGAGTATTTTGCGCGCGCGCTTATATGAAATCGAAGCGCAAAAAAGACAGGCGGAACTGGAAGCAGACCGCCGCTCGCAAGTTGGTTCGGGCGAACGCTCGGAAAAAATCCGCACCTATAATTATCCGCAGAATCGCGTCACCGATCACCGTGTTGGATATTCCAGTTATAACCTGCCTGCCGTGATGGATGGCGATATTGACCAATTCATTGACGAACTTTCAACCAAAGACGAGACAGAGCGGTTGGCTTCCAGCGGCGTAGACGACGAATAAAAGGAGACTTTTTTTATGAACGACAATCCCGCGTTTGGCGCTGGTTTACAGCCTTTCATGGGCATCCCGTCTTTTATGCGGCTGCCCGTTTCACGCGAATTGAAAGATGTTGATGTCGCTGTGATGGGCGTCCCGTTTGACAGCGGAACGTCGTATCGCTCTGGCACGCGGTTCGGTCCGCGCAAAATCCGCGAAGCATCGTTGATGATTTGGGGACATAACACCACGCTTAATGTCACGCCGCTGAAAAAACTCAACGTAGTGGATTATGGCGATGTGTCTGTCATCCCCACATCCATCGAGCATACGATGGATGAAATCACAAAAACCGCGAGCAAGGTCATCGAAAGCGGCGCGAAGTTAATCACATTGGGCGGCGACCATTCGATTGCGCTGCCGCTGCTGCGCGCGCACGCAAAAAAATACGGTCCCGTTTCAATCGTCCATATTGACGCGCACATTGACACATGGGAAGCGGAGTTCGACGCTGTGCCATACAGTCACGGCACGCCGTTCCGTTACGCGCTGCAAGAGGGACTCGTCCGCAAGGGCGGGTATGTGCAGATTGGGATTCGCGGTCCGGTCACCAGTGAAAATGACTACGCGGACGCAAAAGAACTCGGCGCGCGCACGATCACCATCCATGAAGTGATGGAAAAAGGCGTGCAGGAAATCCTTAAAGAAGTGCATGAACGCATGAAGGGACCGGTCTACGTTTCGCTTGATATTGACGCGGCTGACCCCGCCTTTGCGCCCGGCACCGGCACGCCCGAAGTCGGCGGCTTGACCAGTTACCAAATGCTTCAATTGGTACGCGGCTTGCACGGTCTTGACCTGATTGGGTTTGACTTGGTGGAAGTCTCGCCGCCCTTCGACCACGGCGACATCACCGCCATTCTCGCGTCTAACATCGCTTTTGAATACCTATCCCTGTTGGCAATCAAATAATTGCCAAGATACAAATTTCATGATAAAGTTGCGCTGTTAGATGCAAGTAGGTTTTCGTTGTGGACGTATGAAGACGATAGCTCGAAACACAACGTTTGAGTTGTTCTATTTACCACCCGATGAAAGACATACTGCGTCACCTTATTTTTTTTCTTTTGCTAGGAGGCAAAAATGTCTGATCGTGTAATCGGTACGGTAAAGTGGTTCAATGGCACAAAAGGCTATGGCTTCATCGAGCGCGAAGGTGGTCCTGATGTTTTCGTTCACTTCTCCGCCATCAAGGGCGAAGGTTTCAAGAACCTGCAAGAAGGACAAAAGGTGGAGTTCTCCATCGAAAAAGGTCCCAAGGGCTTGCAAGCTGCCGACGTTGTAATTCTCTAATTCACACACAACCCAAAAAGAGTCCCGCTGAAAAGCGAGACTCTTTTTTTTATGGATGAGAGAGCGTTTCATAAGTCTTTTTTGTACACGGATTTGACGGATTACACGGGCAAACACGGATTTTTTAAAGGGTTTTTCCGTGAGAATCCGTGAAATCAGCGTAATCCGTGTACTTAAGAAACAGTCTCTGAGGACTCTAAAATTTCTACTTTTGCCAGCCGTGAAGTAGAACTTCACGACTCCGACGGCTTCCACAATTTGATATCCACCTGCACAGCCAACGCGCCAGCGGAGAGCATATCCGCCGCGTCTTTCTCCGTCCACACGCCGCCCGCGCCGATGAGCGGCAGCCCAATCTTTTTGGCAGCGTGGATGACTTCCAGCGCGTGAGGAAAAATGGATTGCCCATACAGCCTGCCGGTGACGAGCGTGTCCCCATCCATGACCGCGCCGCGCGGAGTCGCAAGGCTGATTGCGTCCGCGCCGCGCTGAATCAACTTTGCGCCCAAAGATAAAACCTGCGCGGCAGGCAGGGAAAAAATCAGCGGCAATTCTCCCGCGCACATTTGCAAGGTGGAAAGAACTACATCGCTGGATGTGTGCGGCGCGAAGCCCAATTCCACCGCCATCACATTTTCGATATTTTCAAGGCTGCGAGTCATCTTACGCGTCTCTTCGGGGTCATCAGACATCAGGTGCGCAATCACAGGAATTTCAGAATGATCCCAGCGCGCGCCATGTTTTTTGATGACAGATGAAAGCCCGGGGTTGGGCAGTCCGGTATGAAGCAGGATTCCGCCGGGAAATTGCGTCATCCCCGGTTGGGTGGCTGGCAGACGCGGACGCAGTGAGATGGGGTTGGTGACAAACGCGCCAAGATAGTCCAAAATTCCAAGTTCTTTAAGAATTCGGAAATCTGGCGAGAATCCCAAAGTCCCCGCCGCATTCATGATTGGTTTGCTAAAATAGAGGTCGCGTTTCATAATTATTTTGTAGCCATACAGGAGTCTTATGCAGCCATTGAATGGAATTCGCGTTTTAGATTTAAGCCGCGTGCTGGCTGGTCCCTATTGTACGATGACTCTCGGCGACTTGGGGGCGGAGGTCATCAAGGTCGAGCCGCCGGAGGGCGACGAGACTCGCGGGTGGGGACCGCCATTTGCCGGCGGCGAAAGCGCTTATTATTTATGCGTCAACCGAAACAAGCGCGATATCGTCATCAACTTGAAGACGGAAGAAGGCAGAAAAATCATGCGCGACCTTGCCGCGCGAAGCGATGTGCTGGTGGAAAATTTTCGTCCCGGCACGCTGAAAAAATTTGGGCTGGATTATGAAACCCTGCGCGAATCGAATCCGCGCCTGATTTATTGCTCCATCAGCGGATTTGGTCAAACCGGCTCGCTGCGCGACAAGCCCGGTTACGACTTTATGATTCAGGCAATGGGCGGAATCATGAGCGTCACCGGTGAGCCAGATGGGGAACCGATGAAAACCGGCGTGGCTATCGCGGATTTGTTCGCGGGACAAAATGCGGTCATTGCGATTTTGGCTGCGTTACAGGCGCGCGAAAAAACAGGCAGCGGACAATATCTCGATATTTCATTATTCGAATCTGAACTGGGCTGGCTGGCAAACGTGGCAAGCAACTATCTTGTTTCGGGGAAACTTCCCAAACGCTACGGAAACGCGCACGCCAATATTGTTCCATATCAAAGTTTCAAGGCGGCGGATGGCTGGTTTGTCGTTGCAGTGGGGAATGATAAACAATTCGAGGCGTTATGCGCGGCAATCGAAAAATCGGAACTGGCAAAAGACCCGCGCTTTATGACCAATTCGGCGCGCGTGGAAAACCGCGAAGATTTGATTCCCATCCTCGTCCCAATTTTCCAATCCAAACCTGTTTGCGAATGGCTGGCGCTGCTGGAAGATAAATTTCCGTGCGGGGCAATCAACAATTTCGAGCAGGTTTTTTCCATGCCACATGTCCATGAGCGCGAGATGTTAATCAAAATGGAACATCCGCGCATTGATGATTTGACTTTGGTCGGCTCGCCGTTGAAGATGAGCGCAACGCCGGTGGAATATCGCCTGCCGCCGCCGTTGATGGGCGAACATACGAATCAGGTGTTGGAAGAGGTGTTGGGGTATTCGCGCGAAGAAGTGGAACGCTTGCGTAAAGTCGCTGTAACGAAATAAAGGCTTGTTAAATTCAACTGCCCGCCTGAAGCCGAAGGCGGGCAGTTTCATAAGGAGGAAGAATAATACAAAGTTACGCGCGGTTTTGCTTTCGCAAATACTCGCGGCGCTTGCGAGTTGCGTCCACTGAAACGACGGTCACAAATGAAAACATGAGCAGGGAGGCAATAATCGTTTCCATATAAACATCATACAGCGGAAGTTTTATGATGGACTTAAGAAACAGTTAACAACTGGTAAACGATTTACCCGGTCGCCACGCGGATTTTTCCACGCGCGCGGACAGGTTGCGCGGCGGGGCTGCGCAGCATGTTGGAACATAACCGCGCAATGTAACTCGCCGACGCGCCGCCGTTTTGAATG
>DZBA01000169.1 GCA_022729775.1 Anaerolinea thermophila
CATCAGTCACAAGTTATTCTCTACCGGACAAAATAAATTGTTTACACAAGTTTACTCAGGAAACTTACAGAAACTCGGTCAAAAGTGGAATTTTCATGTTTTACAGGCGTTTTCGAAATCCATTTGGATACAAAACCAACAGGATTTTTAATCTTGTCCGGTAGAGAAACAAGTTAAGCATTTTGAGGTTATGTCAAGTGGCAAATTCGGGCATTGCTAATCACTTTTTTTCGCTTTTTCGGCAAATTGGAATAGACAATTTCATCGTAAGCGTGAATCCAGGCGTAACCAACAGGAAAAAACTGCTCAAAATTGCCTGAAAATGCCCTTGACATGAGACTTGAAACCTTAACTTGTGAGTGATGAATTTAGGGGATATATGACAAAAACGTGATAAAGGTCTCTTGATTTTTTTGTGAAAAATTGGATAATTGTAATGTTAGATTAGCACATCTAAAAATGACATCTGTCGTTACCCTATCATATTTTAAGGAGAATCTATGGCTACTAAAAAACCTGTAAAGAAAGCCGCCCCGAAGGGCAAGAAAGTCGCTGCAAAAAAGGCAGCCCCCGCCAAGGCGGCGTTTCAACCTACCAAGTTAAAACTGTTGAACCCTGTGCCTTCTGATATCGACATCGCGCAGGCTGGCAAGTTGAAGCCAATTCTTCAAATTGCGGAAGAACTGGGAATCAAAGAGAGTGAGTTGGAACTCTTTGGACCGTACAAAGCCAAGATTAAACTGGAAATTTTGAACCGCCTTGCCAAGCGCAAAGACGGCAAATATATTGACGTGACCGCCATTACCCCGACCCCGCTCGGTGAAGGCAAAACCACCACCACCGTCGGCGTTTCGCAGGCTCTCGGCGCTCATCTCGGCAAGAAAGTCATGACCGTCATCCGCCAACCCTCGCAGGGACCGACCTTCGGCATCAAGGGTGGCGCTGCCGGCGGCGGCTATTCACAGATCATCCCGATGGAAGATTTCAACCTCCATCTGACCGGCGACATTCACGCCATCACCGCCGCGCATAACTTATGCTCCGCCGCGTTGGATGCCCGCATGATGCACGAAAAGAACACCCCTGACGATGGCAAGATGTTCGATGCGCTTTGCCCGCCCAACAAAAAAGGCGAACGCAAATTCTCACCCTCCATGTTGCGCCGTTTGAAGAAACTCGGAATCAACAAGACTGATCCCAACGACCTGACCCCCGAAGAACGCTCCAGCTTTGCCCGCCTCGATATTGACCCGAATGGTGTGCAGTGGCGCCGCGTGGTTGACGTAAACGACCGCTTCCTGCGCGAAGTACAGGTCGGTCTCGGCAAGGATGAAGTTGGACACGAACACATGTCCGGCTATGACATCAGCGTTGCTTCCGAAATTATGGCGATCCTCGCGTTGACCAGCGACCTCGCTGACATGCGCGACAAACTCGGTCGCATGGTTGTGGCTGTCAATCGCAAGGGCGAAGCTGTCACCGCGGAAGATCTCGGCGTTGCTGGCGCGCTCACTGTTTTGATGAAGGACGCTATCAAACCGAACCTAATGCAGACTTTGGAAGGCACGCCCGCCATCGTCCACGCGGGACCGTTTGCCAACATCGCGCACGGACAAAGCTCCATCATCGCGGACAAAATCGCGCTCAAGATGGCGGATTACGTCATCACCGAATCCGGCTTCGGCGCGGACATCGGCATGGAAAAATTCATGGACATCAAGTGCCGCTATTCCGGACTCGTCCCGAATGTGGTTGTGCTTGTCGCCACAGTGCGCGCGCTCAAAATGCACGGCGGCGGACCGAAGGTTGTTGCCGGCAAACCGCTTGCCGCCGAATACACAGACGAGAATCTCGCGCTGCTGGAAAAGGGCTTGCCCAATATGATTCAGCACATCGAGAACGCGCTCAAATACGGCGTGAATGTGGTGGTCGCGGTGAACTCCTTCGCTAACGATACCCCCGCCGAAGTGGAAATGGTTCGCAAGGCTGCCATTGAAGCAGGCGCAATGGACGCGGTTGTTTCCCGCCATTGGATGGAAGGCGGCAAGGGCGCGAAGGCGTTGGCTGAAGCTGTCGTCAAGGCTTGCGAAAAGCCCAGCAACTTCAAATTCTTGTATCCGTTGGAAATCTCCATCAAGGAAAAAATCGAAACCATCGCGCGCGAAATCTACCGCGCTGACGGCGTGGATTACAGCCCCGAAGCCGAAGCCAAGATTGAGCAATTCACCAAACTTGGTTTTGCCGACCTGCCGCTGTGCATGGCAAAGACTCACCTTTCCTTTACCGATCAGGCTGCTGTGAAGGGCGCGCCGCGCGGCTTCCGCGTGACCATCAGCGATATTCGCGCAAGCGTTGGCGCGGGCTTCCTCTATCCGCTGCTGGGAACGATGCGCACGATGCCCGGTCTGCCCACCCGCCCGGTCTTCTACGATGTTGACCTCGACCTCGAAACCGGCAAGGTATTGGGTTTGTTCTAAACAGGTAGCACAGGCTTGCGCCTGTACCACAATATAATTTTCTGTAGGACGGGCTTTAAGCCCGTCCTACTCTTTTAATTCCCATACGGCGATATTATCAATCGTAATCATGGCGGGATATTGCGCGTCAGAAAGGAGATGAAAAAACGCGGACTGCGGGGTAATTTTGTAATCCAAATCCGAGCGGCAGTTTTCGATGTACTCCAATGGAATGCTGTTTAAGTAAACCGCGCATTGCGTATTGTATGCAATGATTAACACCCGGACTTGCGGCAGCGCGTAATATTCATACGTCCCCGCGCGGGATCGTGGATTTGATGCGGAACCCCAATGCAGCGCCCATGTCTTATTCTTTGCAATGTCCAGCGCGAAACTTTCATCCCCACCTTGTTTGAACTCGAACCTTGCCGTATCTCCGGGCTGGGTTTCATAAAAGTCGAGGTCGAGTTGCAGCGCAAAATTTTTGCGCGGCAGTTTGGAATGAAAAACCGCGATGTCGTTTCTTAATGTCCCTTCGGGTAAATTCAAAACCAACGCGCCGTTGTTGATATGCGCGTAAAGCGGATTTTTTTCCGCGCCGGGGTCATTGAAGAACCAGCCTGTATTTAATAGCGCGTATCCATTTTGTAAATCGGGTTGTAAATCCAGCGTGGGACGCGCAGTAGCAAGCGGCAGGTGTTCTATGGATAGGGTCGGGCGCGGAATGGTTTGCGCCCATTGCTCCCATTCGTATTCGTCCATGTGGTCAGGCTGGAAGTAGATGCGGCTCTCCGGCGTTGCGCATGTTTTCCAATTCCGATTTTCGTCAATGCACACGGGCGGAAAATCATCAGAAAACGCGGGACGTTGCATCTCGATGGATTTGAGTAACGGCTCGGAAAATTCTGCAACCCAACGCGGAAAGACTGCGGGCGTGTATGCTGCTTGTGTCGCGCTTGGCGTGGAGGTGGGAGTCGCCCGCGCCGCGCCGCCAGAGTATGCGGTAATCATGGTTGGCGCGTTTGCAGGCGTGGATTCAACCGGGGGCTGTAAGCCGCTGGTTAGCGCGCACGCAAGGATGAGGATGGTCGAGATGGCGAAAAAAACTCCGCGCTTCATATTCATAAATTCTCCTTAAAAAATTCAAGCGGCAGATTTACTGCCGCTTGAATTATATATGGTAACTATGTATGCTGCGTTTACGAAGCAGGCGGGACTTCTTCCACCACTATCGCAGGCGCGGATGGTTTGGCGGGTGCGGAGCGCGCCCCGAACCATGTCATCACCACGCCGCCTAGCGCAAGCAATGTCACAAGGAAGGAGAGCAGCCAGCCAGCGCAGGGGATCAATCCAAGAGCGCCAACGACCAGCATAAGCAGGAATGTCCCAAAACCTGTCGAGAGCACCGGCGACCAAATTTGGTTGATGGCTTTTGTAAAGCGTTCACCGATCTCTTGACCCAGCGAAATCATGCCGAACATCCAAGCCAGTGGGATGATGAAGAGGACAAGCAAGGCAACTGGTATCAAGATAATTGTAATGACCATGACCAGAATGGCAAGCGGCGTGAGGACTACCACCAGTAGACCGAAACTACCCGCGAGCAAAGGTTGTTTGACAACCGCATCCGATACCCGTTCCATTTGGGGTTGCAGGAACAGCGCGAGCAGCATGGCGATTGCGGCGAGTCCGAGCGCGCGCATAAGCACGCCCAACCCTTGCCATACCGGGTTATCGTACGCGTCAACGTCGTGGAAGTCGGATTCATCCGGCAGGGCAGGCGCGTTTGGCGCGGTGGGAGCAGTCGGCGCTTGGGGCGGCTCTAAATTATCAATGATATTTCCCGCGATTTCCGCACCCTCTTCCTGTGTGACTTGTCCGCCAAAGGTGACGACATCGCCTTTGACCACTGCGGTTTCCTGTAACATAATCTGACCGCCAAAGACAACCACATCGCCGCTGACTTTTTGGGAGAGGGTTAAATTCCCGCCGAATAAGACTACGCTTCCGCTGACGTTTCCGTCAATGACGAGATTGCCGCCAAAGAGAACAACATCCCTTGTGACTTTTGCGTCTTTTTCGATGGTAACATTTCCGCCAAAGACGACGACGCTGCCATTCAAGGTTTCACCGCTTTTGAGCGTATAGTTCTTGCCAAAGAGAACGACGTCTCCGCCGGGGCTTTGGGCATGGACATTGACTGTCGGCGCAAGCAAGAGCGCCAGTAAAAGAAAAATGGATACGAGTTTTGTTTTTGTTTTCATGATGCAGCTCCTTGTGGGGTTTTGCTAAATCGCCATATTGAGACTGTCCACAAAAGTCCCAAGCCGGCTGTGGCAGAAGCAAATACCATCCAAACATAAGATGGGATGAGGTTGGGAATGACATTCAAGAGAATGGATGTCGCTTCTATCACGGTGAAGATGGAAGTCACGGCAAATAGAAGATAGCCGAACCCTGCGGTGATCCAATCCACCGGCGCGGAGAGGAAGGCGTAAAGATAAGGCGCGGCAAACCAGCCGGATAAGCCCATGCCCGTCAATATCAATAGGAACATCCCCCACAATCTGCGGCGGCGTTCCACGATTTTTTGCGCGGACAGGCGAGTCTCGAAGCGCTGGGCAAACCCCGGCGCAGGGGAGATGACGCGCGCGGCGCGCAGCGCAAATCCCGTTTTGGATATTGCCGCGCAGCGCGGGCAACCCTGCAGGTGGGCGTTCAGCTCGCGCTTTTCCGCATCAGATAATTTTTTATCGTTCAAAAGCCAATCTTCAAAAGGCTGGTGATTCATAGGGTCTCCTTTTGGCTTCGGCGGCAGTTTCCTGCTCTTGCCATAAACCTGCCATTTCGCGGCGCGCGCGATGCAGGCGGCTTTTCACTGCGCTGACTGTTAACTTAAGCGACTCCGCGATTTCCACTTCGGAATAGTCATACCAATAGCGCATGATGACTGCGGCGCGGTCAGTGGGGTCGAGGTCGTCGAGCATTTCGTGAACGCGCTCGCGGGTCTGTCCGCTGACGGCAACCGCTTCCGGGTCGGGGGCGTTGTGATCGGGCAGTTCAAAGGTGTTGCCATCTTCGTCTTCTGTGTCCATCGAAAACATGGAAAATTTTCGGCGGCGCAACCGGTCAATGCAATAGTGGGCGGCAATCGAAAGCAGCCATGTGGGAAACGCGCGTTTAGAGTCATACCTGTGCAGGTGTTGGTAGGCGCGCAAAAAAGTTTCCTGCGCGGCATCTTCCGCAAGTTCGGGTTCGCCTAACATGCGATAACACAGGTTGAAAACCGGGGTTTGATAGGTCTCGACCAGTTTTGTAAAAGCCTCATCGCTGCCTTGCTGTGCCTGAGTAATCCAGACGAGTTCTTCGTTCACTCATGCTCCTTTATGCTTATTTATACGCGGAAATGAGCGGAAGGTTGCATGAAGATTAATGATGATGGTGGCTTTCGCCTTCTTCGCCTAAGAAATTTCCCCAACGCGCGAGGGCTGCGCTGCGCTGCGCGAAGAAGATTGCAATGGTGGTGGTGAGCGGGACGGCGGCAATCAACCCCAGCGAGCCGACCAGCGTCCGCACGATTTCTTCCGCGATGAAAGAAAAGTTGACGATGTATCCATAGTCCCCGCCGCCGAGCGAGAACATCAACATCATGGGAAGCGAAGCGCCCGCGTACGCCAGTACCAGCGTGTTGACCGTCGCCGCGACGTGGTCTTGTCCGATTCGCATGGCGGAGTTGTATAACGCGCGGAATCCAAACTCTGGGTTGGCATGGTAAAGTTCAAAGACGGCAGAGGCTTGGGTGGTGACGAGGTCATCCAGCACGCCGAGCGCGCCGATAATCATCCCGCCGAGTAAAAGCCCGCGCAGGTTGATTGGCGTTTCCATCAGCTGCATGAGGAACATTACATTTTCGTCGCCTGTGCCGTTGAGTTTTGTGAAGACCACAAACAACATCGAGAGCGCGCCGGTGAGAATCAAAATAAGAACCATGCTGATGACCGCTGCGTGCGTTTTCAGCGTCCAGCCGTAGGTGAGGTATAACGTCACGCCAAGCAGGATAATCGAGCCGATGATGCTCACGCGCAGCGGGTCTTCCCCAATGAGGATGTGCGGGATGATGTATCCGACGATGACGTATAAACTAAACGCCATGCTCAATAGGGCGCGGATGCCCTTCCACGCGCTGATGAGGATGATGGCAATTGCAAAAATTCCTGCCAGCAACAGAATCGGTTTGACGCGCACAAAATCCACGAAGTAGGCGTTGATGACATTTTGCGGCGTTTTGCTGATGGATACCATGACTTCATCGCCCACTGCCATATCGTATTCATCTGAGCGGACTTGGCGTTTGCCATAATCAATTTCCATTGGAATTTCCGCGTATTGTCCTTCGAGGATTTTTACGCGCGCGATTTGATATTTTTGCATACGCCCGCCGAGGTCAATCTCGCCTTCTTCGAGGATGTGCGTCACCTCTGCGCGGACGGTGTCTGCCCCAAAGGTGGAAAATCCGCCAACGGGCAGCGGCGCGCGCGAGGCAATCAGGTAAATCAATGCCGCTGTAAACAGCGCAAAAGGAAAGAGCCATTTATTTGTTTTCATGGGGAGAATTATACGCTGATGTTATGCGCCGTCCCGAAGGTTTGAGAAGATATAAAAAAATCCTGTAAATTTGCATTTCAATTGCAAATTTACAGGAAATATTTAATCTGTTTGATTGTTTAATCCCTGCTGCGCCCGCTGACGAGAGAAACGTAATATAACAGGTTCAAAACGGCGGTGACGAGTCCGGCGACATAAGTCAGCGCGGCTGCGT
>DZBA01000170.1 GCA_022729775.1 Anaerolinea thermophila
AAGCCGAGGCAAAACAGGAGAGATAGCGCAGTCACGCCCCGGCTGGGCGTTTTCCGTTTTCATCAAGGGCGGTGAAAGCGGATTGGGGAGGGCGTTCAGGCGAATATAGAAGAGTCCCGCGCTTTGTATAATGCTACGCATCTATCCCAGCGCGGGACGCCCACTTTAAGATAAGGCACAGGCGGTGAATTTGAAATTGCTAATTCCGTGTACAATCACACGCGAGGTGAAACCATGTTTACTTGTGCCTATTGCGGAACGCAATTTACCCAACACGTCCCAAACTGCCCCAACTGCGGGGCGGCGATTAAGGTTACAACCGCGCCGAAAGAAAAAGACTCGCTCCGCGAGATTTGTCTCAAATACGAAGGCGTGAATAACCTGTATATTGACGAAGCCATTGACGCCAAACGCATGAAGACCATCCGCGAGAATTTCAACATCCCCGCAGCGGAAACGGTGGTCATGGCGTATGACGATACCATCTTCGGCAACAACAAACTTGGATTTGCCGTATGCGTCGGCGGGCTGTATTGGAAGAACGATTGGTCGGTCACGTCCAAGCGCAGCCGACTCACATGGGAGGAATTTTCCAAGCGCGAGATTAAACTGGAGCAATATCAAGTCTCGCTTGACAAAGGCGATAATCTCGGTGTGGCAGGCTGCGGCTCGGATTACATTCGCAAATCCATCGAAAAGATGTTGAAAGAAATCCGCGCTGCATTTCGCGGCGCGGATTTTTAGAGAATTTGGAGGGCTGATTTATATGTAAATGTTGAATACCCAAATCCGCATATAATATACCCATCATGATAAAAAACGTAACTACTCAGAGCAAGACCCTAAAGGTTTCTTTACTAACGAAAATGACCTTTTGACAGCGGATTCTTGCGAATGTAGACTTCGGTTTACGGGAAAAACCTTTAGGGTCTGTATTTACAAAAGAACGTTGACAGGCTGAGTAGTTACAAAAAAACGGCGTGTGTTCCAACAGAGCCAATACTCTGAACTTTGTAATTTCCGAAGGAGTCTGATATGAACAATCGTTATTTACTTATGCTTGTTGTCCTTCTTTTGGCAGCGCTGGCATGTTCCAGCCCGGCAGGTATGCTTCCAACACAAACGCCATACCCAACCTACACGCCCTACCCCACCTATACGCCGCTCCCCTCCCCAACCTCCACGCCCGCGCCGGAGATATTGATGGAAAATGATTTTTCATCTGAGGACTGTTTCAACCTGAATAGCGACAATGACGTCAAACGTTTTGTGGAATCGGGCAGTTTGAATATTGATATCATCGCGCCGCAAATGCTTGGATGGGTAACCTGCGACGCAAAAGAATTCACCGACTTCATTATGGAAGTTGACGCTACGCAGGTTTCGGGTCCCGTCAACAACGAATATGGCATCGTCTTCCGATACAACAACAATACGGGCGAGTTCTATTCCTTTGAAATATCAGGCGATGGATATTACATTGTCCGATATAACGGAGAAACAGTTGAGCGGTCCATCCTGCTTTCGACCTGGAACGAACTGCCTGCAATCAAAAAAGGCAACGCGACCAACCGGTTGAAAGTGATTGTGATTGGAACATCCATCGAAGCGTATGTAAACGACACGCTCGCGTATTACACGCACAACAGCATCCTCAAAGCAGGCAGGGTAGGTTTCGTTGGAGGGACGTTTGATGAAGGCAAATCTCACATCTCATTCGATAACCTGAAAATAACCAAGCCGTAAAGATTTACGAATTGCAGACCTCCGATTTCCCGCGCAACAGGGTTCGGAGGTCTTGTACAAAACAGCGGCACGATAGTTTCAGGACACTCGCGAAGTGTCTTTTTTTATTCTTCACTGGCGTCAAATTCTCATATTCCCATCCCAATTTATGGTTACAATAAGAGTGTAGACAACTATCTAAGGCTTCACGGAGGTCGAAATGCGCGCACGGACATTGATTAGCTGGGGATGCGTCTTCATCCTCGCTGGGCTGCTCTTATCAACACTACCTTCATGCCAATCACGCAGTCCCATCCGGGTTGGGTTCATCGCCAATTTGACAGGACCCGGCGCCGCGGTCGGCGTGGACGGGCGCGATGGAGTCACGCTCGCTGTTGACCTGCTCAATGCGCAAGGCGGAATCAACCAGCGCCCGCTCGAATTGGTTGTCCGCAACAACATGGAAACGCCGGAAGGCTCGATTGCCGCAGCTAACGATTTAATTCAAAACGAAAAAATATCCATCATTCTCGGTCACATGACCAGCAGCATGATGGTCTCGGCGTGGGAGGCGACCAAAGACAGCGGCGTCATCTACCTCAGCGCCACCGCGTCCGCGTCGAAATTGACCGGCATGGACGACAACTTCCTGCGCCTCACCCCAGCCACATCCGCCTTTGCAGAAACAGTAGCAGAATACGCGACAAACGAACTTGGGTTAAAGAAACTCGCCATCCTGTACGATATGGACAACGCCGCGTTTACCGACATTTATCAAGAAGCCTTTGCCGAAAAAATTATAAGCAACGGAAGCAAAGTTGTCTGGCGTTATGATTTTCGATCTAGCGCCGCGCCAGATTTCAAGCCAATCGTTGCGACATTAAAAGATTTACAGCCAGATGGGATTCTCATCATCGCGTCCGCGTCTGACACCGCGCTGGTTACGCAGCAGATTCGGCTGGGCGGCTGCAAGGCGCAAATCCTCACCAGCAATTGGGCGTTGACCAAAGACCTCATCGAAAACGGCGGGACAGCAGTGGATGGCATCGCCGCGATTGCCACATACAGCGAAAGTAACCCATCAAAAGAATACGTGGAATTTTCCAACAAGTTTGAAGAACGTTTTGGCAGAAAGCCATCCTTCTCCGCCTCGTATGGGTATGAAGCCGCGCTTGTGCTTGCCGACGCGCTAAAAAAGACAAAGGGCGAAAGAGAAGGCTTGAAAGAAGCGCTACTGGGAACCAAAAATTTCAACGGCTTATTTGGAAGCGTATCGCTAGACGCGTACGGGGATGTTCGCCGCACCTTATATCTGGTACAAGTCCACGATGGCGTATTCAAAGCAAGACCTTTTCCAGCGCCATAGGGAGGCAGCCCTTATTCAGGTTAACATCAATTGGCTTATAACGTGTCACCCTCCCGAAGGATAGCGGGACGATGTGAGCGCGGCGAAGGGGCGCGGTTTTCGGTCACAGAGATGCTTCGCTCAGCATGATATTACCCAATGTAAACCAAAGCAAAAGTTTGCAAGAATCCTAAAATCAAGACAGTGTGCGCGCAAAACATATCAGGGACGGATTCGAAAATCTCCTGACTTTCGAGGCAAAATCGGGAGATTTTGCAGTCTGAGGTGACAACCTTTGCGCGCACACTCAAGACATTTGCCTGTACCCCATTTAACTACTTTGTGGTTTAAATGAGGGATGCTATACTTTACAATTACCCGACGTAATATAGAGGTTGTGATGCTCGTTGCGCCGACCAAATTTATCACAGGGATAATTGCGGGTCTTTTATTGCTTTTATTATCTTCTTGTAAAACACAAGACCCCATTCGGGTTGGATTTGTCGCGGGCTTAACAGGAGCCAACGCCGCGCTCAAAGAGGTCAAAACCTTAAACCCCGATTGCATCTTCGTCATTGCGTCCGCGTTTGACACTGCTTTAATTGCCCAGCAAGCGCGCCTTGAAGACATACACACCCAATTGCTTGCAACAAACTGGGCGTTGACCGAAGACCTCATCGAAAATGGCGGCACAACCGTAGACGGAATCAAAACCGTGGTGGCGCATGATGAAAACAACACCACAGCAGAATACATCGAATTTGAAAAAAAGTTTAAAGAACGCTATACAAGAAAGCCAACCTTTGCCGCAGGCTACGGCTACGAAGCCATGCTGGTACTTGCCGACGCTTTACAAAAAACAAACGGAGAAAAAAACGGGCTGGCAGAAGCCCTGCTGCAAACAAAAGATTTTACGGGCGTCAACGGGAAAATATCCTTCGATAAAAACGGCGATATTCTGCGCACGCTGTATTTGATTGAAGTCCGCGAAGGAAAATTCGTCACCACAGCAGGTTTTCCTGCCGCCCCATAAGGTTATGTATGCCCAAACAAACCCTGCCCCTCGACGCTGCGCTGCGAGCAATCCTTTGGAGACGCTTGCTGCTTCCGTTTGTCATCGCGGCGTTCATCATCGTAAGTTTATCCGCTTATTATGGCGGCAGGTTGGTGGAAGTCCAACAGCTAAAGTACAGCCAATCCATTGGGTACACGGTCACGCATTTATTGGAATATGCGGGTTATGAGCTCGACGCCATTAACGCGGTCATTTCCGGCAGCGACTTGAATCTCATAAAAAAAAGCATGATAGCCAGCCAGGAATCACGCGAAGTATTCGACACAATTTATTTTTTAGACAACGACAAAAGAATTAAAATGCTCGCGCCGTTTGACGCGCGATACGTAGGGCTGGATATGTCGCGCCGCAGCTATTTTTCTGAATTGGATTGCGCGGCAGGCGTAAATTTTTCACTGCCCTTCGACTCCCTGCGCACGGGAAATCCCACCACATACCTGACGCGCTGCACCGATGAAATCGAAACAGAGTATCTGGTGGGCGAACTTAGTTTGTCCATTTTGCAAGACACCATATCAGAAGCGCATCGCTCATCACAAGGGACGGTATTCATCGTAGACCAAACCGGCGCGCTGCTTGCCCACCCCAATGCGCAGCTGGTGCGGGAACGCATCAACGTCGGCGATATGACAATCGTCAAGCGGGGATTGGAGCAGGATACCACCCTCACCTACTGGCGCGACGGCGGACTTTGGGTAGGCAGCGCAAGCAAAATCAAAGACACTGGCTGGATTGTGATCGTCGAAGTTCCAATACTAGCCGTATACGCGCCATACATCGGAGCCATATTGGGAATGTCGCTGGCGTTCATGTTGATTTTCTCGCTCGCAGTACGCGCCTTTTTATTTCAGTTACAAAGGAAGCTTGTTGTCCCGCTCACCTACCTCAGCATGAGCGTAGACGCGCTGGCAAATGGGAACTTCAACCCCACAGAAACGGTATCCGATGAGACCATTCCGTTTATAGAAATCAGCAGCCTGCTCACCAATTTCAGGAATATGCGCCGCGCCATCTTTTCGCGCGAGACTGAATTGAAGGAAAGCGAAAGGCAATATCGCCGCCTGTTAGAGAATTCTCCCGACGCGATTCTCCTGCATAGCGACGCAGCCATTATCTACGCAAACGCGGCGGCAGTGAAACTTTACGCGGCAAATGACGCGGCAGACTTCAACAGAAAAACCATGATGGATATCACCCACCCGGATTCGCATCCACTGTTAAAGTCGCGGCTGGAAAAATTGAAAGAGATGGAGCAAATCCTGCCGTTGGTCGAGCAAAAACATATCCGCTTCGATCAAAGCGTCTTCCACGCGGAAGTGATCGCCTCCTCCATTTTCCTCAGCGGAACTCATGTAGCGCAGACCATTATCCGCGACATCACGCGCCGCAAAAGCGAAGAGGAAGTGCTGAAATACCGCGCCACGCACGACCCGCTGACCGACCTTCCCAACCGCTTCCTCTTCCAAGACCGGTTGGAACACGCCATTATACGCGCGCGGCGCAACGCCACATCGGCAGCGGTGCTATACCTTGACCTTGATGGATTCAAAATCGTCAACGATGCGTTTGGTCACGATATTGGAGACCGGGTTTTGCAGCGCGTCTCGGAAATCCTGCGCAATACGCTGCGCGAAGAAGATACCGTCGCGCGAATCGGCGGCGATGAATTTGTCATCCTGCTCGATGACTTGAAATATCCAAAAGACGCCGAGATTGTGGCAAAGAATATCATGCAAGCCTTATCGGAACCCTGCCGCATCGAAGACAAGGAAATTACGCTCTCATTGAGTGTCGGCATTAGCATTTCACCCAACGATGGATCAGATACCCAAAGTTTGCTGCAATCTGCTGACGCTGCCATGTACAAAGCCAAGGAAGAAGGAAAGCACCGCGTTAAATTCTATGCGCCTTACATGCGCGCGCAATCGCTGGAGCGGGTGCTGATGCAGTCGCAACTCAGCCGCGCGCTGGATGAAAATCAATTATTCCTGCAATACCAGCCGCAAGTCAACTACCGCACGGGAGAAATCATCGGCGTCGAAGCGCTGCTGCGCTGGCGGCATCCTGAGCTGGGTTTGATTTCGCCGGAGAAATTCATCCCCATTGCGGAAGATACTGGACTCATCCTGCCCATTGGCGAATGGGTGCTGAAAACAGCATGTAACCAGATCAAGCGCTGGCAGGAAGAAAAGCGCGGCGATATGCGCGTGGCGGTTAACCTGTCCAATTTGCAATTTAAACAGCCGGACATTGCCCAGTCAATCAAGAGCATCATTCAATCTTCGGGCGTGCAGCCAGACCTTTTGGAAATAGAGTTGATGGAGAATATCGTTTTCCGCGACGCTGATTCATCCTTCAACAACTTGTATGATTTGAAATCCATTGGCGTTGTGCTGGCAATGGATGATTTCGGCGCGGGCTTTTCGACGCTGGGCTACCTTGCTCACATCCCCTTTGACCGCATCAAAATAGACCAGCGGCTGGTAGCGAATATCGGGAACGCCAAGGATGCCGCCGTGGTTTCGGGCATCATTATGATATGTAATAACTTGAATCTCGAAGTGCTTGCCGAAGGGGTTGAAACCCGCAATCAGTTGACCTTTTGCGTAGAAAAGGGTTGCAATTTTTTTCAAGGCTGGTATTACAGCCGCGCAGTAGACCCGCTTCAAATCATGCAATATTTGAAATATGGCGTCCCCTGGAAAAATGAATTGCATTGAGAAAAACATTCACAACGCAAAAACACGTGGTATAATTTTGCCGCTTTCGTAAACGCTTGGAGAGGTCGCGTAGTCTGGCTTAGCGCGCACGCTTGGAAAGCGTGTAACCCACAAAGGTTCGCGGGTTCGAATCCCGCCCTCTCCGCCAGTCAAGGACGATTCTTGTAGTCGTCCTTTTTGTTTTAACATCAATAACGGATAACGATTATGTGTCATGCTGAGGGGCATTGTTCCCCGAAGCATCTCTGTAACAGCAACAGAAAGGGCGGATTCTATGACATACATCGCGGCGCAAAACGCGCTTGCAACTCGCGCAGCCCTTCATATATTTTTGCATTCAAC